>NZ_JBVILR010000005.1:0-87894 GCF_055580265.1 Streptomyces sp. NPDC032091
ATAAGACCGACTGACCACAACGTCCTCGCTGTGTTTGGTTGCCTGCCAGTGCCCGAAGGCCCGACAGGTCTTTTTCAAAGGAACCTCATCCACCGGAGTGGACGGGGTATCAACTTCTGGCGTTGATTTTTGGCACGCTGTTGAGTTCTCAAGGAACGGACGCTTCCTTCGTTCCTGTTTCCAGGCCCTCCGGGCGCTTCCTTCGTTTCCAACTCTACCAGATCATTTCCGCGCCGTTTCCGGACTTGGATTTGAATTCGGTGGCCGTTGGGGGCCTTTGCCTTTCGGCGCTCCACCACGTTAGCGCTTATTCCCTGCAACTCATAATCGAGCCGTCGGATTCGAATTCGGGCACGCCGAAATCGACCCCGCCAGGGGCACGTCGTAGGTAGTGGATTGTCCGCTCCCGCGGGGTCTGCGATGGCAGTGCCCCGTTCCAGCGGCTCGGGCTACGTTAGGCGTCTCCCAAGATCGAGTCAAGTTGCCCGCCGGCGCGGCGCGTGGGCGCGGTACGGGCTGACGGTCGGGTCCCCGGCGATCCAGTAGCGGTACGGGTGCGCCGCGCCCGCTCCGCCGACTCCCGTACGCGGGCCGTTGCCCACCTGCTCGGGAGGGGTGGGGGTGCCGGCGAGCAGGGAGAGCGGGGAGTCGGGCCCCGCGCAGAGGTCGGCGCCGTCGAGGGAGCGGTCCACGTCCAGGGCCGTGGCCAGGCGGGCCGGGCCCTTGGCCAGTTCTCGCGGATGTCTGGCCGTGGTGCGACGGGTGGCGGCCAGGTCGGCGCCCACCGTCACCTCCCCCGCGCGCACCAGGACACCGCTCGCGTGGCCCGGCGGGCCGCAGACGAGGTTGAGGCTGAACCACATGCCGTAGATGAAGTAGACGTACGCGTGTCCGGGCGGCCCGAACATCGAGGCGTTGCGGGCGGTGCGGCCGCGGTAGGCGTGGGACCCCGGGTCCGCCTCCCCCGCGTACGCCTCCACCTCCGTGATCCGCAGTTCCATCGGCCCCTGCGGAGTGCGGCGGACGAGGATCCGGCCGAGGAGGTCGGGGGCCACGGTGAGGACCGGGCGGTCGAAGAAGGACCGGGCCAGGGGCGTACGGTCGGGGCGCGCGCTCATCCGGCCGAGCGTACTGGAACGCGGGCCCGTGCAACCGGGCCCTAAGGTTCCGCAGTGGTAGGGGAGGGTACGGACGGGCCGGCCGGTCCGGTCGCCGGCCCTTCGTTCCGCATCCGTATCCGTATCCGTATATGGGGAGATTGACATGGGGTTCAGGAAGCTGCTCGCGAGCCTGGGTGCCGGTGGCGCGTCGGTGGACACGATCATCACCGAGCCGAACGTGGTGCCGGGCGGGATCGTCCAGGGCGAGGTGCGCATCCAGGGCGGGTCCGTGGAGCAGCAGATCGAGGGGCTCTCGGTGGGGCTCCAGGCGCGGGTGGAGGTGGAGGGCGGCGACCAGGAGTACAAGCAGGACGTCGTCTTCACCAAGCAGCGCCTGGGCGGGGCCTTCAAGGTGCAGCCGAACGCCCTGCACGTGGTGCCGTTCGCGCTGGAGATCCCGGCGGAGACGCCGATCACCCACTTCGAGGGGCACCCGCTGCACGGGATGAACATCGGGGTGAGCACGGAGCTGGAGATCGCGCGCGCGGTGGACGCGGGTGACCTGGACCCGATCAACGTGCACCCGGTGCCGGCGCAGCAGGCGATCCTGGACGCGTTCCGGCAGCTGGGCTTCTCCTTCCGCAGTGCGGACATGGAGCGCGGGCACATCCGGGGGACGCGGCAGACCCTGCCGTTCTACCAGGAGATCGAGTTCCTGCCGCCGTCGCAGTACCGGGGTCTGAACCAGGTGGAGCTGACCTTCGTCTCGGACGGCCACGAGATGGACGTCGTGCTGGAGATGGACAAGAAGGCGGGGCTGTTCAGCGAGGGCAGCGACACCTACCGCTGCTTCCAGGTGGGTCTGCACTCCTACGAGGGGACGGACTGGGCGGCGTACCTGAACCAGTGGATCGCCTCCGTCGGTTCGCAGCGCAACTGGTTCTAGTCACTAGTCTCGGGCCCGTAGGACTTCTTCGATCAAGGAGTACAGCAGTGACCGAGCGGAACAGGGCTCCTCTCCCCCATGCCTTCCACCCCGAGGTGCCCGCTTTCACGGTGACCAGTGCCGACCTCGCTCCGGGTGCCGACCTGGGTGACGGGCAGGTGCTGTCGGGCGGGAACGTCTCCCCGCAGCTGCGCTGGGAGGGGTTCCCGGAGGGGACGAAGAGCTTCGCGGTGACCTGCTTCGACCCGGACGCTCCGACGGGCAGCGGGTTCTGGCACTGGGTGCTCTTCGACATCCCGGCCTCCGTCACCGAGCTGCCGGCGGGTGCGGGCAGCGGGAAGTTCGAGGGTCTGCCGGCCGGTGCGGTGCACGTGCGCAACGACTACGGGACGAAGGACTTCGGCGGGGCGGCTCCGCCGGCCGGGGAGCGGCACCGCTACGTCTTCACGGTGTACGCGGTGGACCGGGAGAAGCTCGGTCCGGACGCGGACGCGTCGTGCGCGGCGGTCGGTTTCCATCTGCGCTTCCACGCGCTGGGCCGTGCGCAGCTGATCGGTGAGTACGAGGCGCCGGCGGGCTGACCGTTCCCCGGGCGTTCGCCCGGTCCTGGTCTAAAAGAGGCCGGGGCCGGGCATTTTTATTGCGTTGTCCCGCGTGGCGCGCGCGGCCAGAGTGGTTGCGGGCTTGCCGCCAGGGTGGTCGCGGGCCTGCACACGGGAGGTGGGCGAGATGCGGGACACGCTGGTACTGAACGCGAGCTTCGAGCCGCTGTCGACGGTGTCGCTGAACCGGGCCGTCGTTCTGGTCCTCCAGGACAAGGCCGTGGTGGAACAGTCCCATCCCGAACTGCGGGTGCGTGCGGCCGCCGTGGACCTCCCGATGCCCCGGGTGATCCGGCTGTGCAGGTACGTCCGGGTGCCGTTCCGAAGACATGCTCCCTGGTCGCGGCGGGGGGTGCTGGTCAGGGACCAGCACCGGTGCGCGTACTGCGGGAAGCGCGCGACGACCGTGGACCACGTGCTGCCGAGGGCCCAGGGGGGCGGGGACACCTGGCTGAACACGGTGGCGTCCTGTGCCGAGGACAACCACCGCAAGGCGGCGCGGACTCCGGAGGAGGCGGGGATGCCGCTGCTCCGCAAGCCGTTCGTGCCGTCTCCGGCGGACGCGATGCTGCTCGCGCTGGGGGTGGGCGGGCAGGAGGAGCTGCCCGCGTGGCTGGCGCGTTCCGCCTGATTCCCGCCCGTCCCGCCGCCCTTCGCGCCCGTCCCGTGTGCCCCTGACGCCCCGTCCGCCGCTGTGTGCCGCGGGCGGGGCGACGTATTTCCGCTACGTCGTTCAGCGGAGCAGGAGTTGGACGATGGCCAGGATCCCGACCGTGACGATGACGCCGCGCAGGACGGTCGGCGGGAGCCGGCGGCCGACCTTGGCGCCGATCTGGCCGCCGAGGGTGGAGCCGACGGCGATGAGGAGGACGGCCGTCCAGTCGAACTCGGCGACGAAGAGGAAGAAGACGGCCGCGATGCCGTTGACGAGCGCGGCGACGACGTTCTTTACGGCGTTGATCCGTTGCAGGTCCTCGTGGAGCAGCAGCCCCATCAGGCCCAGGTAGAGGACGCCCTGGGCGGCGCCGAAGTAGCCCCCGTACGCGCTGGAGAGCAGCATGCCGGTGAGCAGGGCCGGGCCGCCGTCGGGGTGTCCGGGCTCCCCTCCGGCCGCTTCCTGGCGGCGGCGCAGGGCCGCGGCGAGCCTGGGCTGGAGGACGACGAGGACGAGGGCCAGGCCGATGAGGACGGGCACGATCGTGTCGAAGGAGTCCGACGGCAGGGTCAGGAGCAGGATGGCGCCCGCGAGCCCGCCGACGAGGGAGACGGCGCCGAGCCGCAGGACGCGTGCGCGCTGTCCGCGGAGTTCCTTGCGGTAGCCGAAGGCCCCGCTGAGGGAGCCGGGGACGAGGCCGAGGGTGTTGGAGACGTTGGCGGTCACCGGGGGCAGGCCGGTGGCGAGCAGCACCGGGAAGGTGATGAGGGTGCCGGAACCGACGATGGTGTTGATGGTGCCGGCGCCGATTCCGGCGGCGAGGACCGCGAGTGATTCCCAGATGGACATGGACATGGACGGAGCCATCCCCTTTGCGTGAGTGAGTCGCCTCCCCGCCGTGTAGGTCGAGGGGCCTCACCGATCATGCAGCAGGGAGGGCGGTGTCAGTCGATGGGGGGCTGCTCGCGGCGCTCGGTCCCGCTGCCGGTCTCGGGGGCCGCCTTGCCGGGGTTCTGGGGGTTGAAGCCCGTCGAACCGCCGCCGAGGGGGCCGAAGTTGCCCATGGCGCCCGAGAGGCCCTTGAGCGCGTCACCGATCTCGCTGGGCACGATCCAGAGCTTGTTGGCGTCGCCTTCGGCGATCTTCGGGAGCATCTGGAGGTACTGGTAGGCGAGGAGCTTCTGGTCGGCGTCGCCGGCGTGGATGGACTCGAAGACCGTGCGGATGGCCTGGGCCTCGCCCTCGGCCTTGAGCGCGGCGGCCTTGGCCTCGCCCTCGGCGCGGAGGATGGAGGACTGCTTCTCGCCCTCGGCGCGCAGGATCTCCGACTGGCGCACGCCCTCGGCCTGGAGGATCGCGGCGCGCTTGTCGCGGTCGGCGCGCATCTGCTTCTCCATCGAGTCCTGGATGGAGGTCGGCGGCTCGATGGCCTTCAGCTCGACGCGGTTGACGCGGATGCCCCACTTGCCGGTGGCCTCGTCGAGGACTCCGCGCAGCGCGGCGTTGATCTCCTCGCGCGAGGTGAGGGTGCGCTCCAGGTCCATGCCGCCGATGATGTTGCGCAGGGTGGTGACGGTGAGCTGCTCGATGGCCTGGATGTAGCTGGCGACCTCGTAGGTGGCGGCGCGGGCGTCGGTCACCTGGTAGTAGATGACGGTGTCGATGTTGACGACCAGGTTGTCCTGGGTGATGACCGGCTGCGGCGGGAACGGGACGACCTGCTCGCGGAGGTCGATCCGGTTGCGGATGGAGTCGATGAACGGGACGACGATGTTGAGGCCCGCGTTGAGGGTGCGGGTGTAGCGGCCGAACCGCTCGACGATGGCGGCGCTGGCCTGCGGGATCACCTGGATCGTCTTGACCAGGGCGATGAAGACCAGTACCACCAGGATGATCAGGACGATGATGATCGGTTGCATGCGGTTCCCCGTGCCCTTCCGGCTGTCTGTGCTGCCCCGTTGATCGGAGTCTCGCAGACCCCGGGGCCGCGGGTGGGCTGCTTGCTCACATGACGACCGCGGTCGCTCCGTCGATGTCCACGACGTCGACGGACTGGCCGGGTTCGAAACTGCTGTGCGTGTCGAGGGTGCGGGCGGACCAGATCTCGCCGGCGAGCTTGATGCGGCCGCCGCTGCCGTCGACCCGTTCGAGGACGACGGCGGTCCTGCCCTTCAACGCCTCGATTCCGGTGCGGTGTTGGGGCCGCTGGTCGCGGTGCCGGTTGGCGATCGGCCGGACGACGGCGATCAGCGCGACCGACACGATGACGAAGACCAGGACCTGGGCCACCGCTCCGGCGCCGAGGGCCGCCGTGACGGAGGCGGCGACGGCGCCGACCGCGAACATGCCGAACTCCGGCATCGCGGTGAGGACCAGGGGGATGCCCAGTCCGACCGCGCCGATGAGCCACCACACCCATGCGTCGATGTCCACATGGTCATGGTAGGTCGGGTGGACGCGGCCGGACAGGGCGCGAAGGCCGCCTCGCGGGGCGGGTTAGGCCGTCTCTTCCGGATCTTGCCTGGCCCGCGCCGCCCGGCACCGCACCTCGCCGCCTTGGCGGGGCACCAAGTACGTCCAGTACGGCGGCGCCCCGCCAAGGCGCCGATGCACGGCACCGGACGACGCGGGCTTGACCGGCAAGATCCGAAAGAGACGACCTAGCGCAGGGGCAGGCCCTGGGCGGTCCAGCGGTCGTGGTCGTTGCGGTCGACGATCAGCGGGAGCCCGAAGCAGAGGGAGAGGTTGCGGGAGGTCAGCTCCAGGTCGATGGGGCCGGCGGTGACGACCTTGCCCTGCCGGATCATCAGGACGTGCGTGAAGCCGGGGGCGATCTCCTCGACGTGGTGGGTGACCATGACCATGGAGGGGGCCATGGGGTCGCGGGCCAGCCGGCCGAGGCGGCGGACCAGGTCCTCGCGGCCGCCGAGGTCGAGGCCGGCGGCGGGCTCGTCGAGGAGGAGGAGCTCGGGGTCGGTCATCAGGGCGCGGGCGATCAGGGTGCGCTTGCGCTCGCCCTCGGAGAGGGTCCCGAACTTGCGGTCGAGGTAGTCGGACATGCCCAGGCGGTCCAGGAAGGCGCGGGCGCGCTGCTCGTCGACCTCCTCGTACTCCTCCTGCCAGGTCGCGGTCATGCCGTAGGCGGCGGTGAGCACGGTCTGCAGGACGGTCTGCCGCTTGGGGAGCTTGTCGGCGAGGGCGATGCCGGCGACGCCGATGCGCGGGCGCAGCTCGAAGACGTCACTGCCGGGCTTGCCCAGGGTGCTGCCGAGGATGGTGGCGGAGCCCTTGGTGGGGAAGAGGTAGCTGGAGGCGAGGTTCAGCAGCGTGGTCTTGCCGGCGCCGTTGGGGCCGAGGATGACCCAGCGCTCCCCCTCCTTCACCGACCAGGAGACCTGGTCCACCAGAGCCCGGCCCTCGCGGACCACGGATACGTCCACCAGCTCCAGAACATCGCTCATGAGCGTGTTGTCACCCCTTGCAGTCACGGTTCTCTGTGCGCCGGCAGGCGCAGCCCCAGGGGAAAACCCCAGGGGAAAACCTACGCCACTCGGGGAGGGGTCCGGGCGCCAGGCCCGGCACGGGGCCGGATCCGTAGAGTGGGGGGATGCTTTTCGAACCACGTTCAGGGCGGCTGGCCGCCTGGGGGAACGCGCTGCTGGCCGGTCATGTCTCGCCCGACGAGGCCGCGTCGTCGATCGTGGGCGAGGACGCCTCGCACCGGGTGGCGGGCCTGCCGGGCGAGTCGGGTCCGGTGGGGCTGACGCTGGCGCTGGGCCGGCTGCGGGCGCTCGGGGTGACCGGGCTGCGGGTGGCGCTGCCGGTGCCGGGGCATCCGCTGGGGCTGAGCGGGCCGCCGGAGTTCAACGCGGCGGCGCTGGAGGCCGAGGAGGCGGTGGTGTGCGCGGGGGCCGCGCTGGGGCTGGTGCCGGAGGTCGCGGAGGCGGGTCCGGCGGGTGACGTGCACGTCTCGGTGGTGTGGCGGTGCCTGCCGGTGCGGGAGGCCCCGCCGGCGGACGTGCCCTCGCTGGGCGAGGCGGAGCGGGAGCTGGCGGAGGCGCTGCGCGAGGCGACGGTGGTGCTGACGCGGCTGGACGTGGCCGCGTCGGGGCCGGTGGCGGAGGCGGCGCTGTCGGCGTACCGGGCGCGGGCGGAGGCGGGCCGGGAGGTGCTGGCTCCGGGGTATCCGGCGCGGGCGGTGCGGGTGCTGGCGCTGGCGCAGCGGGTGGACCTGATGGTGTCGCTGGCCTATGGGCGGGGGCACGGGGGCGCGGTGGCGGCCTCGGAGATGGCGGCGCGGGCGGAGGCGCTGCGGCCGGTGGAGCGGGTGGCCCGGCGGGCGCTGGTGGCGGCGTACAACGCGGCGGTGGAGGACGGCGGAAGGTAGGGGGGCGTACGCGCCGCGGCCCCGCTTCCCGGGGAGAGGGGGGAGACGGGGCCGCAGGTCGGGGGGTGGGGTCAGCTGTTGACGCCCGTGTTGCCGAAGGCACCGTTGAGCAGGCCGATGACGTTGGCGGTGTTGCCGACCACGTTCACGGGGACGTTCACGGGGACCTGGACCAGGTTCCCGGAGACCACGCCGGGCGAGCCCACGGCCTCGCCCTCCGCGGACGCACCGCCGTGCGCCGAGGAGACACCGGCGCCGAGGGCGACGAGCCCGCCCGCGATCATGGTGACGGCTGCGGCCTTCTTGTAGTTCTTCACTTCTCGTCCTCCAGTACGTCTGCCGCGACCAGCCGCCGCGGCACGCCATGGAGAACGCTCCCCCGGCCGGCGGGATACGCCATGTGGGCGACATACACCCGACCGTATGAATCTCAGCTCAGCCCATTACCGCGTGGCCCCGTGCCTGACCGCCCACAGCGCGGCCTGCGTGCGGTCGGAGAGGTCGAGCTTCATCAGGATGTTCGAGACGTGCGTCTTGACCGTCTTCTCGGACAGGACGAGGGCCCGGGCGATCTCCCGGTTGGAGCGGCCGTCGGCGATCAGTCCGAGGACCTCGCGTTCGCGGTCGGTCAGGGAGCCGGGGCGGCCCGCCGGGGCGCCCTGGTCGTCCTGGGCGGCGAGCAGCGCTTCGGCGACCTCCGGCTGGAGGAGGACGTGTCCGGCGTGGACGGAGCGGATGGCGCCGGCGAGGGCGTCGGGGTCGATGTCCTTGTAGAGGTATCCGGCGGCGCCGGCCCGCAGGGCGGGGACGACGGTCCGCTGTTCCGTGAAGCTGGTGACGACGAGGACCCGCGCGGGGTTGCCGAGGTCGCGCAGCCGGCACAGGGCCTCGATGCCGTCGGTGCCGGGCATGGTGACGTCCATCAGGATGACGTCGGGCCGCAGCTCCTCGGCGCGGGCGGTGCCCTCGGCTCCGTCGGCGGCCTCGCCGACGACCTCGATGTCCTCCTGTACCTCCAGGAAGGTGCGCAGGCCGCGGCGGACCACCTGGTGGTCGTCGACGAGCAGGACGCGAATGCGGCCGGGGGCGCGGCCGGGGGTGTCAGCCACCGGGGACCTCCATCTCGATCGTGGTGCCCGCTCCGGGCTCGGAGCGGACCTCGAGCCGCCCGCCGGCTCCGGCGGCGCGGTCCCTCATGGAGACCAGTCCCAGGTGGCGTCCGGCCGTGCGGACGGTGGGAGGGGAGAAGCCCCGGCCCCCGTCCCGCACGCGCAGGACGGCCCCGCCGCCGGCGCCGCGGGCGAGAGTGACCTCGACGAGGTCCGCGCCGGAGTGGCGCAGGGCGTTGTGGAGGGCCTCCTGGGCGACGCGCAGCAGCGCTTCCTCCTGGGCCGCGGGCAGGGCCCGTACGCCGTCGCAGGTGAAGGTGACGCGGGCGCTGTGGGCGCGGTCCAGGACGCGGACGTGGTTGCGCAGGGTCGCGACGAGGCCGTCCTCGTCGAGGGCGGCCGGGCGCAGTTCGGTGACGGCGGCGCGGAGCTCGTCGGCGGCCTCGGCGGCGAGGGCGGCGACCTGCTGGAGCTCGCCCTTGGCGCGGGCGGGGTCGCGGTCGACGAGGGCGGCGGCGGCCTGGGCGGTCAGGCGCAGGGAGAACAGCTTCTGGCTGACCGCGTCGTGCAGCTCGTGGGCGAGGCGGGAGCGCTCCTCGGCGATGGTCAGCTCGCGGCTGCGCTCGTAGAGGCGGGCGTTGGTGAGGGCGATGGCGGCGTGCTGGGCGAGGAGGGAGAGGAGTTCCTCGTCCTCGTCGGTGAAGCCGCGGGGGTGGCCGGGCTCCGCGCCGGGGGGCGTCCTCTTGTTGGCGAGGAAGAGGGCGCCGAGGGTTTCCTCCCCGTCGCGGACGGGCAGGCCGAGGAAGTCGGACATGTCGGGGTGGGCGGCGGGCCAGCCCTCGAAGCGGGGGTCCTCGCGGACGTCGGCGAGCCGCTGGGGGCCGTCCTGGTGGAGCATCGCGGCGAGGATGCCGTGCTGGCGGGGCAGGGGGCCGATGCGGCGCCACTGCTCCTCGGTGATGCCGTCGACGACGAACTGCGCGAAGCCGCCGTGGTCGTCGGGGACGCCCAGGGCCGCGTACTCGGCGTCGAGGAGCTCGCGTGCCGAGACGACGATCGTGCGCAGGACGTCCCGGACCTCCAGGGGGCGGCTCATGGCGAGCAGGGCGGTGCTGACGGCCGCCAGCCCGGTGCAGGGTCCGTTGTGCATGGGGTCACCGTACCGGCGGCCCTGACCTGCGGGATCGGGCGCCGGTCGTAGGTCTTCGGGCCCGGCGGCGTACGGCCCGGAGAGGGGTCCGGGGGCCGGGTGTCCGCCCTGCGGAGGAGGCGGGGACGCCGTGGGGTCCTCCTGGAGGCGGAGAGCAGTCACACATTGCATTGCTACCGCAACTCTTGGTGAGACTGTTACGGGTCCGATGTGAGCCCGGGCATAGGACGCATATCACTTACGAAGCGGCGTAGTGGACGCGTAAAGGCGGGATGAGTGCTGCTCCCGCCGGTGTCAGGGACCAAAGTCCCGGGGCGGCGCGGGCCCCTGATCCACTAAGCGGGATCGTATGTCACACCTTTGCCACAGGATTTTGCCGCCGCTAAGAATGGCAGCCGTCGCAAGGCGCCGACGGATCCCGGATCCGCACGGCGCCTTCCTGCGGCCCCCGCTATTCGAAGAGGTTGCCCCGCATGTCTGCTTCCAGCACTCCCGGTCACAGTCGTCTGACGAAGGCGTACAAGCTGTCGATCGCCGGTGTCGCCACGCTCGGTGCCGCTGCCCTCGCCTTCTCGGTCGTCCCGGCCGCCGCCGGTACCGGCGAGCAGGAGGCCCAGACCGTGGCCGTCGCCCCCGTGGCGTGGACCCAGTCGATCCAGCAGCACCTCGGGGCCCAGCACGCGGTGGCGGACCAGAAGGCCAAGGACGCGGCGAAGGCCCAGGCCGCGGCGCAGGCGAAGAAGGACCGCGAGGCGAAGGAGGCGGCCAGCCGCTCCGCGGCCCGCACCCCGGTCTTCGCGAACAACCTCGACGGCTGGATCAAGGAAGCCCTCTTCATCATGAAGCGCGAGGGCATCCCCGGCAGCTACGCCGGCATCCACCGCAACATCATGCGCGAGTCGAGCGGCAACCCCCGCGCGATCAACCTGTGGGACATCAACGCCCAGAACGGCATCCCCTCGAAGGGTCTGCTCCAGGTCATCCAGCCGACCTTCAACACGTACCACGTCAAGGGCACCAAGTTCGACCTGTACGACCCGGTCGCGAACATCGTCGCCGCGTGCAACTACGCCGCCGACCGCTACGGCTCCATGGACAACGTGAACAGCGCCTACTAGGCCGCTGCGCGCCCGCACAGCCCCCCCATGCGCCTCAGGGCGGCCCCCGGAAGACTCCGGGTGCCGCCCTGAGGCGTTTCGGGGCGCCGGTGGCGCCCGCCGTCACTTGCGCATGACCTCGGGCTCGTGGCGGCGCAGCAGGCGCGCCACCGCGAAGCCGCAGATCACGCCGAGCAGCAGCAGGACCGTGATGTCCACGAACCACTGGCCCGTGGTGTGGTCCCACAGCGGGTCGGTGTTGGTGGGGTTCTGCGGGTCCCAGGGCGCCATGAGCTTGCCCAGGTTCAGGGTGGTGCCGGCGGCGCCGACGGCCCAGCGGGAGGGCATCAGGTAGGCGAACTGCTCCAGGCCGATCTTGTCGTACAGCTGGAACAGGATGCCGGTGAAGACCACCTGGATGATCGCGAACATGACGAGCAGCGGCATGGTCTTCTCGGCGGTCTTCACCAGCGAGGAGATCACCAGGCCGAACATCATCGCGGTGATGCCGAGCGCGGTGACCGAGACGCAGAGCTCGACGGCCGGGTTCATGAACAGGCCCTCGGCGGGCAGCTTGCGCGGGGTGAAGGCGATGACGCAGATGATCGCGCCCTGGAAGATCGTGATCACACCGAGGACGATCACCTTCGACATGAGGTACGCCGACCGGGACAGGCCGGTGGCGCGTTCCCGTTCGTAGATCACGCGTTCCTTGATCAGCTCGCGGACCGAGTTGGCCGCGCCCGAGAAGCACATGCCGACCGCGAGGATCAGGGTGATGGTGCCCGCGTCGCCGTTGAAGCGCGACGGCGGGGTCGGCGGGGCCAGGCCGAACTTCGCGGGGATCACGGTGGACACGATGCCCAGGACCGCCGGCAGCAGCACCATGAGGGCGAGGAAGCCCTTGTCGGAGGCGATCACCGAAACGTAGCGGCGGATCAGCGTCCACAGCTGCGAACCCCAGGCCTGCGGCTTCTGCGGGATCATCTGCTGCGGCGGCATCGCGACCTGCTGCGGGGCGACCGCGTCGAGGTCGGCGGCGTACAGCTGGTAGTGCTGCGAGCCCTTCCAGCGCCCGGCCCAGTCGTAGTCGCGGTAGTTCTCGAAGGCGGAGAACACGTCGGCCCAGGTGCTGTAGCCGAAGAAGTTCAGCGCCTCGTCCGGCGGGCCGAAGTACGCGACGGACCCGCCCGGGGCCATGACCAGCAGCTTGTCGCAGAGGCCCAGCTCGGCGACGGAGTGGGTGACGACGAGGACCGTGCGGCCGTCGTCGGCGAGCCCGCGCAGCAGCTGCATGACGTCGCGGTCCATGCCCGGGTCGAGGCCGGACGTGGGCTCGTCCAGGAAGATCAGCGACGGCTTGGTCAGCAGCTCCAGGGCCACGGACACGCGCTTGCGCTGACCGCCCGAGAGCGAGGTGATCTTCTTGTCCTTGTGGATGTCGAGCTTGAGCTCGCGCAGCACCTCGTCGATGCGGGCGGCGCGCTCGGCCTCGGCGGTGTCGCCGGGGAAGCGAAGCTTGGCCGCGTACTTCAGCGCGGTGGAGACCTTCAGCTCCTTGTGCAGGATGTCGTCCTGCGGGACCAGGCCGATGCGCTGGCGGAGCTCCGCGAACTGCTTGTACAGGTTGCGGTTGTCGTAGAGGACGTCACCCTGGTCGGCGGGCCGGTAGCCGGTCAGCGCCTTCAGCAGGGTCGACTTGCCGGAGCCGGAGGGGCCGATGACGCCGATCAGCGACTTCTCGGGGACGCCGAAGGTGACGTCCTTGAGGATCTGCTTGCCGCCGTCCACGGTGACCGTGAGGTGGCGGGCCGAGAAGGAGACGTCACCGGTGTCGACGAACTCTTCGAGGCGGTCGCCGACGATCCGGAAGGTCGAGTGGCCGACGCCGACGATGTCGGTGGGGCCGAGCAGCGCGCTGCCGGACTTCTGCAGGGGCTGGCCGTTGACGTAGGTGCCGTTGTGGCTGCCGAGGTCGTGGATCTCGAAGCGGCCGTTGGTGGAGCGGAACTCCGCGTGGTGGCGCGAGACCTGGAGGTCGGAGACGACGAGCTCGTTCTCCAGCGCACGGCCGATGCGCATGACGCGGCCGACGGCGATCTGGTGGAACGTCGTCGGGCTGCGGTGGTCGCCGCCGCTGTAGCCGGGGGCCGCGGACTGCTGCGGGGCCTGGTGCTGCTGCTGCGGCACGAACGGCTGCTGGTGCGGCTGCTGCTGGTGCGGCTGGTGCTGGGCCTGGTGCTGCTGGTGCTGCTGGTGCTGCTGCTCCCAGGCGGGCTGCTGCGGCTGCTGCTGGACCGGCGGCTGGAACGCGGGCGCCTGGCCCTGCGCGGCCGGGGCCTGGTAGGCCGGCTGCTGCTGGGCCGCCATGCCGGCGCTCGGATTCAGCCGGGGGCCGTCCGTCGCGTTGCCCAGGTGGACCGGCGTACCGGGCACGAGCTCCGTGTGCTGGACCCGCGCGCCGTGCACGTAGGTGCCGTTGGTGCTGCCGTGGTCCTCGATGGCCCAAACCCGGCCGTTCCAGCTGATGGTGGCGTGCCGCCAGGACACGCGGGCGTCATCGATCACCAAGTCTCCCTGGGGATCGCGCCCCAGCGAGTACGACCTGGACGGATCGAGCGTCCAGGTCCTTCCGTTCAATTCCAGTACGAGTTCCGGCACTCCAGCCCCACTTAAGGTCCCCCGAGAATCCCCCTGGCGTCCAGGGAGAACGACGTCAGGGAGTCTAGGGATGGCGAACATCCGGGGGAACTATTTCAGGCCTGCGGCCACATGTGGAATCCGGGCCTTGAATGGGTGCCCGGGGCAGCCGGTTGACGGGGTCGAAAGTCACCCGGAGAGTGCGATACGGGACTTCTCACCCCGCCCGGCCCGGTGGCCGGCGTCGGAAGCGCGCCGCGCCGGCTCGGCCGCGGTACGGGCGGCGCGGAGCCGGGGTGGGCCCGGGGGGCCGGGCCGCGGTCGGGGCCGCGCGGGCGGCGTGGGAAAAGGGAGGGGCGCGGGCGTTCAAAGGGTGGGACGGGGGGCCTGGGACGGGGGGCGGGAAGATACGGTGAGGGGACCATGAGCGCTTCGCAGACCTCCGACGTCCCCACCCTCCTCGTCAAGATCTTCGGCAAGGACCGTCCCGGGATCACCGCCGGGCTAATGGACACCCTCGCCGCCTACTCCGTCGACGTCGTCGACATCGAGCAGGTCGTCACCCGCGGCCGCATCGTCCTGTGCGTCCTCGTCACCAAGCCCGCCGGCGACGCCGAGGGCGAGCTGCGGGCCACCGTCCACAGCTGGGCCGAGTCGCTGAAGCTGTCGGCCGAGATCATCTCCGGTACCGGCGACAACCGTCCGCGCGGTACCGGCCGGTCCCACGTCACCGTGCTCGGGCACCCCCTCACCGCGGAGTCCACGGCCACCATCGCCGCCCGGATCACCGCGACCGGCGGCAACATCGACCGTATCTTCCGGCTCGCGAAGTACCCGGTGACGGCGGTCGAGTTCGCCGTCTCCGGCGCCGAGACCGCGCCGCTGCGCACCGCCCTGGCCACCACCGCCGCCCAGATCGGCGTGGACGTGGCCGTGGTCTCGGCGGGGCTGCACCGCCGGGCGCAGCGGCTGGTGGTGATGGACGTGGACTCGACCCTGATCCAGGACGAGGTCATCGAGCTGTTCGCCGCGCACGCCGGCTGCGAGGCCGAGGTCGCCGAGGTGACCGAGCGGGCCATGCGCGGGGAGCTGGACTTCGAGCAGTCGCTGCACGCGCGGGTCGCGCTGCTGGCGGGGCTGGACGCGTCGGTGGTGGAGAAGGTCCGCGCCGAGGTGCGGCTGACCCCCGGCGCGCGGACCCTGGTGCGGACGCTGAAGACGCTCGGCTACCAGGTGGGCGTGGTCTCGGGCGGGTTCACCCAGGTCACCGACGACCTGCGGGAGCAACTCGGGCTGGACTTCGCCCAGGCCAACACCCTGGAGATCGTCGACGGGAAGCTGACCGGCAGGGTCACCGGTGAGATCGTGGACCGGGCGGGCAAGGCCCGGCTGCTGCGCCGCTTCGCCGAGGAGGCCGGTGTGCCGCTCGCCCAGACGGTGGCGATCGGCGACGGCGCGAACGACCTGGACATGCTGAACGCGGCGGGTCTGGGCGTGGCCTTCAACGCGAAGCCGGTGGTCCGCGAGGCCGCCCACACCGCCGTGAACGTGCCGTTCCTGGACGCCGTGCTCTACCTGCTGGGCATCACCCGCGAGGAAGTGGAAGCGGCCGACCTGGCCTGAGGTCCGAGCAGCCCCCCGCCCCTCCCCGCGCCCGGCCGGATCCGTCCGGCCGGGCGTCCGTCATGCCCGGCCCGCCCTGCCCCGGGCCCGGGTGCGGTCCGGGCGGTCAGTGCTCCTTGGGGGTCCAGTAGTCCAGCAGGGTGCCGACGCCGGGCTCGACGGACTTCCAGGAGCCGGTGAAGGAGACGACGGCCAGGGCGGCGGTCGGGAAGCCGGTGCGGTCCATGCGGGCCCGGGTGTCGCCCTCCGCGCGCCCGGAGAGGATGTCGGCCAGGGCGTGCACGCCGGGGTTGTGGCCGATGAGGAGGAGGTCGGCGACCTCGTCGGGGGTCTCGTTGAGCAGGGCGATGAGCTCGCCCGGGGAGGCGTCGTACACCCGCTCCTCGTAGGTGGTCCGGGGCCGGTACGGGAGTTCCTGGACGGCGAGCTTCCAGGTCTCCCGGGTGCGGACGGCGGTGGAGCAGAGGGCCAGGTCGAAGGTGATGCCGGTCTCGGCCAGCTTCCGGCCGGCGGCCGGTGCGTCCCTGCGGCCGCGTTCCGCCAGCGGGCGGTCGTGGTCGGACACCTGGGGCCAGTCGGCCTTGGCGTGCCGGAGGAGGGCGATCCTGCGGGGTGTGTCGGCGCTCATGGGCCCAGCTTCGCATGAAACGGGCCACGGGGCTCAGGGTGTTGAGGGGGCCCGTCCCCGCGCGGAAGGGCGCGCTGCGGCGCGCGGTCGTCCGGTGGCGCGGGCCGCGCGGGTCAGCCGACGGCGCGGAGCAGCTCGTGGGTGACGTGGACGAGTCCGGAGGGCTGGCGGGTGGCGGCCTGGGCCTGGCCGGAGCCGGCGAGGAGCAGCAGGAGGAGGCCGAAGGCGAGGGCGGGCAGGGCCAGGGTCCACCAGTGCAGCCGGGCGCTGGTGTGGGCGTACGCGCCGGGGCGGCGGCGGACGGACCGGGCGGGGCGGGACGGGGTGTGCGTGGTGGCCGGCATGGCCGCCTCCGGGTTCTTCGGCTGGGGACTGTCTCGCTGCTTCGAATCTAGGGATCCGGTGCGGCGTCTCCCATCCGGGGCACACCCCAGCCGACCCTGATCCTGGCCCCCTAGGGGATGGTGGGGGTAACCCCACCATCGGGGCCGGGCCGGGCCGGCGGGCGGTGTGTCAGGGGGAGGCGATGGTGGCGATGACGGCCACGATCACGGTCACGAGGAGCATCGCTCCCAGCACGAGGCCGAGCTTGCGGTGGCCGTTCTGGGGGTTCGGTTCGAGTACGGGCGACATGCCGCTCAGTCTCGCACGCCGCATTCGTCCTCGATCGTGCGGTCCCGGCCCGCGAGGACGCCGAGGGCGATCTGCGGGACGAGCAGGCCGGCCATGAGGGCGAGCGGCAGGTGCCAGCCGCCGCTGTGCTGGTAGAGGGTGCCGATGACCAGCGGGCCGGGGATGGAGATCAGGTAGCCGGTGCTCTGGGCGAAGGCGGAGAGCTTGGCGACTCCGGCCGGGGACTTGGCGCGCAGTCCGATCATCGTGATGACGAGCGGGAAGGCGCAGTTGGAAACGCCGAGCAGGAGGGCCCAGGCCCAGGCTCCGCCGGCCGGGGCGAGGTAGAGGCCGAGGTAGCCGGCGAGGCCGAAGGCGCCGAGGACGGCGGCGATGGGGCCCTGGTGGCGCATCCGTCCGGCGAGGCCGGGGATGACGAAGGCCAGCGGGACGCCCATGACCATGGTGACGGCGAGGAGGACGCCCGCGGTGGAGGCGGAGACCCCGGCGTCGCGGAAGATCTGCGGGAGCCAGCCCATGGTGACGTAGGCGCCGGTGGCCTGGAGGCCGAAGTAGCTGGCGAGGGCCCAGGCGGTGCGGCTGCGCACGACCGGGGGGCCGGCGTCCTCCCGTACGGCGGCGGGCGCGGCGGCCTTCTCCCGGCGGCCGGCGGCGGCGACGGGCAGCCAGGGCAGTACGGCGGCCACGGCGAGGGCGGCCCAGATCAGCAGGCCGGTGCGCCAGTCGCCGCCGAGGGCGGAGGTCAGCGGGACGGTCGCGGCGGCGGCGAGGGAGGTGCCGGCGGCCAGGGCCATGGAGTAGAGGCCGGTCATGGTGCCGACGCGGTCGGGGAACCAGCGCTTGACGATGACCGGGAGCAGCACGTTGGTCAGGGCTATGCCGGCCAGGGACAGGGCACTGGCGGCGAGGAAGGCGGCGGCGCTGTCGGCGAAGGGCCGGATCAGCAGGCCCGCGGCGACGGCGGCCATGCCGGCGCAGACGACGGCGGCGGGGCCGAAGCGGCGGGAGAGGCGGGGCGCGGTGACGCCGAAGACGGCGAAGCAGAACGCGGGGACGGAGGTGACGAGTCCGGCGACGGCGCCGCTCATGTGGAGGCCGGTGCGGGCCTCCTCGAAGAGGGCGCCCAGGCTGGTGATGGCGGGCCGCAGGTTGAGGGCGGCCAGCACGATGCCTGCGACGAGGACGGGGCCGAGCCATGTGGGGTCGTCGGTGGCCGGGGTGGTGGCGGGGCGGCCCGGGGAGGCGCTCGGGGTCGCCGGGCGGCTCAGGGTCTGGAGGTCTTCGTCGCGCATCCCGCCATCATAGAATCATGGGATGATTGGTTGTCCAGTTCGCTGCTGCCACACTTGAGCCCGTTCCGCCTCCTGTCCGGCAGTCCTCGAAAGGCCTTGTCCGCATGCCGTTGACCTCGCCCCGGCGTTCCGCGCTCGTCGACCAGGTGATCGCCCAGCTCAGGAACCAGATCACCTCCGGCGAGTGGCCGGTCGGGAGCCGGATCCCCACCGAGCCCGAGCTGGTGGAGCTGCTGGGTGTCGCCCGCAACACCGTCCGGGAGGCCGTCCGGGCCCTGGCGCACAACGGGCTCCTGGACATCCGCCAGGGGTCGGGCACGTATGTGCTCGCCACGAGCGAGCTGGCCGGGGTGATGCACCGGCGCTTCGCCGGGGCCGACCCCCGGCACATCGCGGAGCTGCGCTCGACGCTGGAGTCCTCGGCGGCCCGGCTGGCGGCGGAGCGGCGCACCGAGCGGGACCTGGTGCAGCTGGACGCCCTGCTGGCGCGGCGCGAGGAGGCCTGGGCGAGCGGGGACGCGGAGCGGTTCGTCAGCGCGGACGTCGCCCTGCACATGGCGGTGGTGACGGCCTCGCACAACGAGGTGCTGATCGAGCTGTACGCGGACCTGGGCGATCTGGTGGCGGGGTGGCTGCGCGCGGACGTCGGCACCGAGCTGCACCCGGCGGACCACCTGGACCACGCCCGCCTCATCGGGGCGATCCGGCGCGGGGACGGGGACACGGCCGCCTCGGAGGCGGCGGGCTACCCGTTCGTCTGCCTGGGCAGGGGCACCCGCTAGCGGGCCTCACGGGCGCTGGTGGCTGACCCAGGCGGTGCGGACCTCCTTCCAGCAGCGGCCGGTCAGCCGGGTGCGGCCGGCCGGGTCCAGGGGGACGAGGGCGCCGTCCCCGTCGAGGTCCCACCAGCGCTCGCACTCCACGTGGAGCCGCAGCAGGTCGGTCTCGGGGAAGCCGTTGTGGCAGTACGCGACCACCTGTGAGCCGTCGATCTCGGTGTCGCAGTCGGAGCCGTAGAGCTCGCGGCCGGCGGGCTGCTCGGGCCGTACGGGTGGTTCGGCGGGAACCTCGGCGAGGTCCACCACGGCCCGGTCCGCCGCCTCGGGGCCGGCGGCGGGCTCCGGTGCGTCCGGCTGCGCGAGGGCTGCCGGGACCAGGAGTCCGGTCAGGGTCACCGCGGTGACCAGCAGCGATACCGCTCGGCTCGGCCTCGCGCGCACACCCGTACCTCCTCCCCGCACCCGCCGGGAAGATCCCGGCCAGGTCAGTTTGCAGGCATGTGTCCCGGTTTTCGACTCGGGAAGATCCGGTCGGAGGGCGAACGTCCGATCGAGGACACCCGCGGAAGCCGTACCGCGGCGGGCCGGAACGGCGGTGGCCGCGCCTCCCCGTGGGGAAGCGCGCCCACCGCCGTACGGACGCGGGGTCCGGGCCGGGAAGGTCAGGCGCCCATCGCGTGCAGGCCGCCGTCCACGTGGACGATCTCACCCGTGGTCTTGGGGAACCAGTCCGACAGCAGGGCCACCACGCCGCGGCCGGTCGGCTCCGGGTCGCTCATGTCCCACTCCAGCATGGAGCGGTGGTTCCAGGTGTCCGCCAGGTCGGAGAAGCCCGGGATGGACTTGGCGGCCATCGAGCCGAGCGGGCCGGCGGAGACCAGGTTGCAGCGGATGTTCTCCTTGCCCAGGTCGCGGGCGAGGTAGCGGCTGGTGGCCTCCAGCGCGGCCTTGGCCGGGCCCATCCAGTCGTACTGCGGCCAGGCGAACTGCGCGTCGAAGGTGAGGCCGACGATGGCCGCGCCCTCCGCCGGGAAGAGCGGCTTGCAGGCCATGGCCAGCGACTTCAGCGAGAACGCCGAGACGTGCATGGCCGTGGCGACCGACTCGAACGGCGTGTTCAGGAAGTTGCCGCCGAGCGCGTCCTGCGGCGCGAAGCCGATGGAGTGGACGACTCCGTCGAGGCCGCCGAGCTCCTCGCGGACGAGGCCCTCCAGACGGGCCAGGTGCTCGTCGTTGGTGACGTCGAGCTCGATCACCTTGACCGGCTTGGGCAGCTTCTTGGCGATGCGCTCGGTCAGCGACGGGCGCGGCCAGGCGGTGAGGATGACCTCGGCGCCCTGCTCCTGGGCCAGCTTGGCGGCGTGGAAGGCGATGGAGGACTCCATCAGCACACCGGTGACGAGGATCCGCTTGCCCTCAAGAATTCCGCTCATGGTGATCAGTGACCCATGCCCAATCCGCCGTCAACGGGAATGACGGCTCCGGTGATGTACGCGGCGTCGTCGGACGCCAGGAAGCTCACGGCGGCCGCGATCTCCTCGGGCTGCGCGTAGCGCGCGAGCGGCACCTGCGCCAGGATGCCCGCGCGCTGCTCGTCGCTGAGCACCTTCGTCATGTCGGTGTCCACGAAACCGGGGGCGACGACGTTGAAGGTGATGTTGCGGGAGCCGAGCTCACGGGCGAGCGAGCGCGCGAAGCCCACCAGCGCCGCCTTCGAGGCGGCGTAGTTGGCCTGGCCGGCGCCGCCCAGCAGGCCGACGACCGAGGAGATCAGGACCACTCGGCCCTTCTTGGCCCGCAGCATGCCACGGTTGGCCCGCTTGACGACACGGAAGGTGCCCGTGAGGTTGGTGTCGACGACGGAGGCGAAGTCCTCCTCGGACATCCGCATCAGCAGCGTGTCCTTGGTGATGCCGGCGTTCGCCACCAGCACCTCGACGTTGCCGTGCTTGGCCTCGATCTCCTTGTAGGCCTGCTCCACCTGCTCGGAGTCGGTGATGTCGCAGCGCACGGCCAGCACGCCGAGCTCGGCGAGCTCCTGCGGAGGCTCCCCCGAGCGGTACGTGATCGCGACCTTGTCGCCGGCCTGGGCGAAGGCACGGGCGATGGCGAGGCCGATGCCCCGGTTTCCTCCGGTGACGAGAACCGAGCGGCTCAACGGATCACCCTTTCGCTTAGCTGTCTGAGTAGCAAAAACCTATCGGTCCCGCCCGAGATCCGGAGAATCGGGCTTCGACAGGGCCTTGCGACGCGGGCTGTCGAATACCTACAGAAACCTGTGGTCACCTGGGGGCCGATCGCGACATGATCGAGCAGACCGTCCCCGACCCCGGGAGGACCCCCGTGGCCCATTCCATCGACGCGGCCTTCACCGCGCTGCCCCTGCGGGCACTCGCCGACGCGGCGCTCGCGCGGGCGCGCGCGCTGGGCGCCGACCATGCCGACTTCCGTCTGGAGCGGATCCGCAGCGCCTCCTGGCGGCTGCGGGACGCCAAGCCCTCCGGGGGCTCCGACACCACCGACCTCGGCTACGCGGTCCGGGTGGTGCACGGCGGCAGCTGGGGCTTCGCGTCCGGCGTGGACCTGACCATGGACGCCGCGGCCAAGGTGGCCTCGCAGGCCGTGGCCATGGCGAAGCTGTCGGCGCAGGTCATCAAGGCGGCGGGCTCCGACGAGCGGGTGGAGCTCGCCGACGAGGCGGTGCACGCCGACAAGACCTGGATCTCCGCCTACGACGTGGACCCCTTCAGCGTGCCGGACGCCGAGAAGTCGGCCCTGCTCGCCGACTGGAGCGCCCGGCTGCTGGCCGCCGAGGGCGTCGCGCACGTGGACGCGTCGCTGCTCGCCGTCCACGAGAACAAGTTCTACGCCGACACCGCGGGCACCTCGACCACCCAGCAGCGGGTGCGCGTGCACCCGCAGCTGACGGCCGTCGCCGTCGACGCCACCACCGGCGAGTTCGACTCCATGCGCACCATCGCCCCGCCCGCCGGCCGCGGCTGGGAGTACCTGACCGGCACCGGCTGGGACTGGGACGGCGAGCTGGAGCGGATCCCGGGCCTGCTGGCCGAGAAGATGCGCGCCCCGAGCGTGGAGGCGGGCCGTTACGACCTGGTCGTGGACCCGTCCAACCTGTGGCTCACCATCCACGAGTCCATCGGCCACGCCACCGAGCTCGACCGGGCGCTGGGCTACGAGGCGGCGTACGCGGGCACCTCGTTCGCCACCTTCGACCAGCTGGGCTCGCTGAAGTACGGCTCCTCGATCATGAACGTGACGGGCGACCGCACCGCCGAGCACGGCCTGGCCACCATCGGCTACGACGACGAGGGCGTCGAGGCCCAGAGCTGGGACCTGGTCAAGGACGGGGTCCTGGCCGGCTACCAGACCGACCGGCGGATCGCGAAGCTGACCGGCCTCGGCCGCTCCAACGGCTGCGCCTACGCCGACTCCCCCGGGCACGTGCCGGTCCAGCGGATGGCGAACGTCTCGCTGCGGCCGGATCCGGGCGGGCTGTCCACCGAGGACCTGATCGGCGGGGTGGAGCGCGGGATCTACGTGGTCGGCGACCGTTCCTGGTCGATCGACATGCAGCGCTACAACTTCCAATTTACGCAGCAGAGGGCATACAGGATCGAGAACGGCCGGCTGGCCGGGCAGCTGCGCGACGTCGCCTACCAGGCCACGACCACCGACTTCTGGGGCTCCATGGAGAAGGTCGGCGGTCCGCAGACCTACGTCCTGGGCGGCGCCTTCAACTGCGGGAAGGCCCAGCCGGGCCAGGTCGCGGCGGTCTCCCACGGCTGCCCGTCGGCCCTGTTCCGCGACGTGAACATCCTGAACACCACCCAGGAGGCCGGCCGATGAGCCGTACGAAGCCCCACGAGATCGTCGAGCGGGCCCTGGAGCTGTCCACCGCCGACGGCTGCGTCGTCATCGCCGACGAGGAGTCCAGCGCGAACCTGCGCTGGGCCGGGAACGCGCTGACCACCAACGGCGTCACCCGCGGCCGCAACCTCACCGTCATCGCCACCGTCGACGGCGGTCAGGGGACGGCCTCGGGGGTCGTCTCCCGCTCCGCCGTCACCGCCGCCGACCTGGAACCGCTGGTGCGGGCCGCGGAGGCGGCCGCGCGGGCGGCCGGCCCCGCCGAGGACGCCCAGCCGCTGGTGACCGGCACCCCGGCCTCGCCCGACTTCACCGACGCCCCGGACGAGACCTCCTCGGCCGTGTTCGCGGACTTCGCCCCGGCCCTCGGCGAGGCCTTCGCCCGGGCCCGGGCGGGCGGCCGGGAGCTGTACGGGTTCGCGAACCACGAGCTGGTCTCCACGTACGTGGGCACCTCCACGGGCCTGCGGCTGCGCCACGACCAGCCGAACGGCACCCTGGAGCTCAACGCCAAGTCCCCGGACCGGCTGCGCTCGGCCTGGGCCGGCCGGGCCACCCGGGACTTCAAGGACGTGGACCCCACCGTCCTGGACGCGGAGCTCGCCGTCCGCCTCGGCTGGGCCGAGCGGAAGGTCGAGCTGCCGGCGGGGCGGTACGAGACCCTGCTGCCGCCGACGGCCGTGGCGGACCTGCTGATCTACCAGATGTGGTCGGCGGCGGCCCGGGACGCGGTCGAGGGCCGGACGGTCTTCTCCAAGCCGGGCGGCGGCACCCGGATCGGCGAGCGGCTCTCGGGGCTGCCGCTGACCCTGCGCAGCGACCCGAACGCGCCGGGCCTGGAGTCCGCGCCGTTCGTGATCGCGCACAGCTCCGGTGACGACGCCTCGGTCTTCGACAACGGCCTGCCGGTCCCGGCCACCGAGTGGATCAGCGGCGGCGAGCTGGCCCGGCTGACCACGACCCGGCACAGCGCCGGCCTGACCGGGCTGCCGCTGGCCCCGGCCTTCGGGAACCTGATCCTGGAAGGGGGCGGGGACAAGTCGCTGGAGGAGATGGTGGCGGGCACCGAGCGGGGCCTGCTGCTGACCTGCCTCTGGTACATCCGCGAGGTCGACCCGGCGACGCTGCTGCTGACGGGCCTGACCCGGGACGGGGTCTACCTGGTGGAGAACGGGCAGGTCACGGGCGAGGTGAACAACTTCCGGTTCAACGAGTCCCCGGTGGACCTGCTCTCCCGCGCCACGGAGGCGGGACGCACCGAGAAGACGCTGCCGCGCGAATGGGGCGACTGGTTCACCCGGGCCGCGATGCCCGCTGTCCGCATCCCGGACTTCAACATGAGTTCGGTCAGCAAGGGCGTCTGACGCACCTAGACTGAGGACGGCATTTCCACAATTCGTAAGGAGTCGAGAGACCGTGACGGACATCGTCGACGAACTGAAGTGGCGCGGGCTGTTCGCCCAGTCCACCGATGAAGAAGCGCTGCGCAAGGCCTTCGCGGACGGTCCTGTCACGTTCTATTGCGGCTTCGACCCGACGGCCGCCTCGCTGCACGTGGGACACCTGGTGCAGGTGCTGACCGTGCGCCGGCTCCAGCAGGCGGGTCACCGCCCGCTGGCGCTGGTCGGCGGGGCGACCGGGCAGATCGGCGACCCGCGGCCGACGGCCGAGCGGACGCTGAACGACCCGGAGACCGTCGCGAACTGGGTGACGCGCCTGCGCACGCAGATCGAGCCGTTCCTGTCCTTCGAGGGCGAGAACGCGGCGGTCATGGTCAACAACCTGGACTGGACCGCGGGCATGTCCGCGATCGAGTTCCTGCGGGACATCGGCAAGCACTTCCGCGTCAACAAGATGCTGACGAAGGACTCGGTCGCCAAGCGGCTGGAGTCCGACCAGGGCATCAGCTACACCGAGTTCAGCTACCAGCTGCTCCAGGGCATGGACTTCCTGGAGCTGTACCGCCGCTACGGCTGCGTGCTCCAGCAGGGCGGCTCGGACCAGTGGGGCAACCTGACGGCCGGCCTGGACCTGATCCACCGCCTGGAGCCGCAGGCCCAGGTGCACGCGCTGGCGACCCCGCTGATGGTCAAGGCGGACGGCACCAAGTTCGGCAAGTCCGAGAGCGGGGCCGTCTGGCTCGACCCGGAGATGACCACGCCGTACGCGTTCTACCAGTTCTGGCTGAACGTGGACGACCGGGACATCTCCACCTACATGCGGATCCTGTCCTTCCGCTCCCGTGAGGAGCTGGAGGAGCTGGAGGCGCAGACCGCCGAGCGCCCCCAGGCGCGGGCCGCCCAGCGGGCGCTCGCGGAGGAGCTGACCACGCTGGTGCACGGCGCGGACCAGTGCGCGGCCGTGATCGCGGCGTCGAAGGCGCTGTTCGGCCAGGGCGAGCTGGCGGACCTGGACGAGGCCACGCTGGCGGCGGCCCTGTCCGAGCTGCCGCACGCGCAGGTGGCGGAGCCGGGCCTGGTGGTGGACCTGTTCGCGGAGACCGGCCTGGTCGCCAGCAAGTCCGCCGCGCGCCGGACCGTGAAGGAGGGCGGCGCCTACGTGAACAACGCGAAGGTCACCGCCGAGGACGCGGTCCCGGCGAAGGAGGACCTGCTGCACGGGCGCTGGCTGGTGCTGCGCCGCGGCAAGAAAAACCTGGCGGCGGTCGAGGTCACCGGCGCCTGACGGCGCCCGACGACCACGCGACCACGCGGCCGAGGGGCCGGTGCGGACCGGGAGGGTCCGTACCGGCCCTTCGTCGTACCCCGCCCCGCCGGCGGGGTCAGGCCGTGCGGCGCCGGTCGCCCCGGACGGCCAGGTAGACCATGTCGCCGAGCCCGACGACGACCACGGCCCCGGCGAGTTGGAGCAGGTGCCTGATCCAGTCGATGCCCCGGGTGTCGTGGACGCCGATCCAGGTCGCCACGGCGTTGCCCAGGATGCCGCCGATGATGCCGAAAATGGTGGTCAGCCAGAGCGGCTGGTGCTGCTTGCCCGGCAGGATGGCGCGGGCGATGAGGCCCAGCACGAATCCGACGATGATCGCCCACAACCAGGACATTCGAGCCTCCTCGTGGCGCGGTGTGCGCATGTGGGCCCAGTCTCGGGCCACGGGGCGGACTGCGCATTTCGGGCGGCCCCCTCAGGCGGCACCCCCTCTGCCCGCCGTCCGGGGGGCGGCGTACCGTGGAAGCATGCAGCGGACGAAGCGGAACGGGGCCGAAGTCTTCCGGATCACCGGAGCCCGTATGGGGCTCGCGGAGGACGTACGGGGGCGCCAGCGCCGGTACGTGATCTCGATGGGGATCAGGACCCTGTCGGTGATCGCCACGGTGATCCTGTGGAACGTGGAGCGCCATGTGGCCATGGTGACGCTCGCGGCGGGCCTCCTGCTCCCCTACATCGCGGTGGTCATCGCGAACGCCGGGCGCGAGTCGACACCCTCGTTGCCGTCGCACTTCGTACCCGCCCCTGTGCGCCCCGCACTGGAGCTGGGGAACCTCAGGAAAACCTCAGATCAATCATGAAGTTCCGGTGCACCCCACCCGGTCCTGCGTGACATACTGCCTACGCGCTCCGCATCCCCCGTCGGAGCGACGGACCGACGCCGGGCAGCTCCCCCCGTGGCTGCCCGGCGTCGCCCTTCCGTTTGTAGGGTGGGGCCCGTGACCTCTTCCGAAACCCCCACCTGTTCCGCCAAGGGCTGCCGCGACGCGGCCGTATGGGTCCTGGCGTGGAACAACCCCAAGCTGCACGCGCCGGAGCGGCGCAAGACCTGGCTGGCGTGCGAGGAGCACCGCGAGCACCTGTCGCAGTTCCTGGGCGTCCGCGGCTTCCTCAAGGACGTCGTGAAGCTGGACGAGTGGGTCCAGCCGGAGGGCTCGGAGCGCTGAGCGCCCTTCCCGGAACGCCGAAGGCCCCTCCCCGGTGCGGGAAGGGGCCTTCTTCGCGTGCGGAGGGCGGCGGCTAGCCGCCGATCGCCGACATCGGGCGGTCGGGCTGGAGGAAGGACGGGTCGTCGAGGCCGGAGCCGGCCTTCTTGCCCCACATCGCCACCTTCCACAGGCGGGCGATCTCCTCGTCCGGGGCGCCCGAGCGCAGGGCGGAGCGCAGGTCGGACTCCTCGGTGGCGAACAGGCACGTACGGACCTGGCCGTCGGCCGTGAGCCGGGTGCGGTCGCAGGCTCCGCAGAAGGGGCGGGTGACGGAGGCGATGACCCCGACGGTGGCGGGGCCGCCGTCGACCACCCAGCGCTCGGCGGGGGCGGAGCCGCGCTCGTCGGCGCCCTCCTCGGTGAGGGTGAAGCGGGTGCGCAGGGACTGGAGGATGTCCCCGGCGGTGATCATGCCGTCGCGCTTCCAGCCGTGCTGGGCGTCGAGGGGCATCTGCTCGATGAAGCGGAGCTCGTACTCGTTCTCCACGGCCCAGGCGAGCAGGTCGGGGGCCTCGTCGTCGTTGAGGCCGGGCATCAGGACGGCGTTGACCTTGACCGGGGTGAGGCCGGCCTCGCGGGCGGCGGCCATGCCGTCGATCACGTCGTGGTGGCGGTCGCGGCGGGTGAGGGTCTTGAAGACCTCGGGGCGCAGGGTGTCGAGCGAAACGTTCACTCGGTCCAGGCCGGCGGCCTTGAGGGCCTGCGCGGTGCGCTTGAGGCCGATGCCGTTGGTGGTCAGCGACATCGTGGGGCGCGGCTCCAGGGCGGCGCACCGTTCGACGATCCCGACCAGGCCGGGCCGCAGCAGCGGCTCCCCGCCGGTGAAGCGGACCTCGGTGATGCCCAGGTGCGTGACGGCGATGCGGATCAGCCGGACGATCTCGTCGTCGCTGAGCAGATCCGACTTTCCCAGCCACTGCAGGCCCTCTTCGGGCATGCAGTAGGTACAGCGCAGGTTGCACCGGTCGGTGAGTGAGACGCGCAGGTCAGTGGCCACGCGGCCGTACGTGTCGAGAAGCACTGTGGGCCCCCTCCCCTGTCCGGATCTAGAGGTTCTATGGATCGAGCGTACGCGACGGGTGTGTCCCCGAGGGGTGCCGGAATGAACGAGACGTAACACGGCCGCGTCGTACGGAAGTACGACGCGGCCACGCACGGTGTCCGTACGGTCTCGGGGAGCCCCCGTCAGTGGGCTCCGGTACCCGTGAGGGAGCGGACCTCCAGCTCGGCGAACTTCTGCGGGTCGGCCTTCTCCTTGGAGAGGACCGTCCCCAGCCAGCCGAGGAGGAAGCCGAGCGGGATCGAGATGATGCCCGGGTTCTCCAGCGGGAACCAGTAGAAGTCGGCGTCCTTGAACATCGAGGTGGGCTTCCCGGAGACCACCGGCGAGAAGAGCACCAGGCCGACCGCCGAGATCAGGCCGCCGTAGATGGACCACAGCGCGCCCTGGGTGGTGAACCGCTTCCAGAAGAGGCTGTAGAGGATCGTCGGGAGGTTGGCGGAGGCGGCGACCGCGAAGGCGAGGGCGACCAGGCCGGCCACGTTCATGTCGCGGGCCAGGGCCCCGAGGAAGATCGCCACGGCGCCGATGACCACGGTGGACCAGCGGGCCGCGCGGATCTCCTCCTTCTCGGTGGCCCGTCCCTTGCGGATGACGTTGACGTAGATGTCGTGCGCGAAGGACGAGGAGGAGGCCAGGGTGAGGCCCGCGACCACGGCGAGGATGGTGGCGAAGGCGACCGCGGAGATCACCGCGAGGAGGATCGCGCCGCCGGTGGAGTCGGGGCCGCCGCCGACGGCCTGGGCGAGCAGCGGGGCCGCGGTGTTGCCGGCCTTGTTGGACTTGATGATGGCGCCGCGGTCGAGCAGGGCGGCGGCGCCGAAGCCGAGGGCGATCGTCATCAGGTAGAAGGCGCCGATGATGCCGATGGCCCAGTTCACGGACTTACGGGCGGCCTTGGCGGTGGGCACCGTGTAGAAGCGGATCAGGATGTGCGGCAGGCCCGCGGTGCCCAGGACCAGGGCGAGGCCGAGGGAGAGGAAGTCCAGCTTGGTGAGGGAGTCCTTGCCGTACTTGAGTCCCGGCTCCAGGAACTTCGTCCCCTGGCCGCTGTGCTCGGCGGCCTGGCCGAGCAGGGCGGAGACGTTGAAGTCGAACTTCAGCAGCACCAGGAAGGTGATCAGCATGGCGCCGGCGATCAGCAGCACCGCCTTGACCATCTGGACCCAGGTGGTGCCCTTCATCCCGCCGATGGTCACGTAGACGATCATCAGGACGCCGACGAGGGCGACCACGGCGATCTTGCCGCCGTCGCCGGTGATGCCCAGGAGCAGCGAGACGAGCACGCCCGCGCCGGCCATCTGGGCGAGCAGGTAGAAGATCGACACCACGATGGTGGAGGTGCCGGCGGCGGTGCGGACGGGCCGCTGGCGCATCCGGTACGCGAGGACATCGCCCATCGTGTAGCGGCCGGAGTTGCGCAGCGGCTCGGCGACCAGCAGCAGGGCCACCAGCCAGGCCACGAGGAAGCCGATGGAGTAGAGGAAGCCGTCGTAGCCGAAGAGGGCGATGGCTCCGGCGATGCCGAGGAAGGACGCGGCGGACATGTAGTCGCCGGAGATGGCGAGGCCGTTCTGGAAACCGGTGAACTGGCGGCCGCCGGCGTAGAAGTCGGCGGCGCCCTTGGTCTGGCGGCCGGCCCAGACGGTGATGACGAGGGTGGCGACGACGAACAGCGCGAACAGGGTGATGATCAGCGGGCGGTGCTCGGTGGCCCCGGCGGCGGTCGTCAGGTGCGGGACGGCGCTCATGCTCCGCCCTCCAGCCGCTCCTTGATGGCCCGTGCCTTGGGGTCGAGCTTCGCGGCGGCGTGCCGCGAGTACAGCCAGGCGATCAGGAACGTCGTCGCGAACTGGGCGAGTCCGAGCACGAGGGCGACGTTGACGTTGCCGAAGAGCCTGGTCCCCATGAAGCCGCCCGCGTAGTTGGACAGCAGGACGTAGAGCAGGTACCAGGCGATGAAGGCCACGGTGAGCGGGAAGGCGAAGGAACGGTAGGAGCCGCGCAGTTCGGCGAACTCGGGGCTCTGCTGGACGCGCGTGAACTCTTCGGCCGACACCTGGGCGGGGGCCGGTCCCGCGCCGCCCGGCGGCGGCGCTGCTTGCGTGGTCACGGGGGGCTCTCCTTGTGACGCGGGTGCGGTGGGGACGGACAAAACAACCTCCGTGTGGGGGGCGTGGTGCCGAGCCCCCCGGTCAACGGCACGGGCGGCGCGGCGGGGCGGTTCAACACCCGCTGTTTCTTCGGGGGTTCCGCGTTTCAAACGGCTGATTCCTCGAACTGATGGCGCAAAGGCGAACGGCGGCGCTAGGTTCGCGTGTCATGAACGCGTCCGACGCGACCGCGTGCGGACTGCTCATTCACGGATGATGTGGAGAACCCATGGCTCATCTGGGATCCGGCCGCCGGCGTGCCCTCGCCGTTCCGGTCGGCCTGGCGCTCACGGCCTCACTCGCCTTCCTGCCCTCGGTGGCTGCCTCGGCCGCGCCGCTGGGCGACACGGCGGGCTCGGCGACGGCCGTGCGGGCAGACGCCACCGGCCCCGCGCTCTCGTACGTGGCGAACCTGACCGCGTACGGGACGGCCAAGCAGGCCGGAAAGGCCATCGAGCAGGCCGGCGGGACGGTGGTGACGTCCTATGAACAGATCGGCGTCGTCGTCGCACATTCCCAGAACCCGGACTTCGCCAAGCGGCTGCGGGCCCAGCGGAACCTGTTCGTGTCCGTGGGAGCCACCCGTACGGCCCCCCTCAAGACGGTGCAGACCACCGAGGAGGGCACGACCCAGCGGCTGGGCGACACCGACGCCGCGCGGGCCGCGGCGGCCGCCGAACCGGGGCAGGAGCCCCTCGAAGCCGACCAGTGGGACCTGCGGGCGATCAAGGCCGACCAGGCCCAGAAGGTGAACGCCGGCAGCCGGAACGTCACCGTGGGCGTCATCGACACGGGCGTGGACGACACCCACCCCGACCTCGCGCCGAACTTCTCCAAGGAGCAGTCCGCCAACTGCGTCGGCGGCGTCGCGGACACCACCGACGGCGCGTGGCGCCCCTACCCCGACGGCAGCGACCACGGCACCCATGTGGCGGGCACCATCGCGGCCGCGCGCAACGGCCTCGGCGTCAGCGGCGTGGCGCCGGGCGTCAGGGTCTCGGCGATCAAGGTGGCCGAGCCCGGGACCAGCCTCTTCTACACCGAGGCGGTCGTCTGCGGGTTCATGTTCGCCGCCGAGAAGGGGATCGCGGTGACCAACAACAGCTACTACGTCGACCCCTGGTACTTCAACTGCAAGACGGACGACGACCAGAAGGCCCTGGTCGAGGCCCTCACCCGGGCCGGCCGGTACGCCGAGCGCAAGGGCGTGCTGAACGTGGCCGCGGCCGGCAACGAGAACTGGGACCTGGCCGCCGACTCGATCACCGACGACACCAGCCCGGACGACGCCACCCCGACGCCGCGCACCATAGACCCGAAGGTCTGCCTGGACCTGCCCGCGCAGCTGCCGGGCGTGGTCACCGTCAGCGCGACCGGCGACAAGGGGTTCCGCTCCTACTACTCCAGCTACGGCCTCGGCGTCGTCGACGTGGCCGCCCCCGGCGGCGACAAGTGGCAGGTCCCGGCCACCCCCGACGCCAACGGCCGCGTGCTGTCCACCCTCCCGGGCGGCGGCTACGGCTACAAGCAGGGCACCTCGATGGCCACCCCGCACGTCGCGGGCGTCGCGGCCCTGCTCAAGAGCGCCCACCCGGGGGCCACGCCCTCCCAGCTCCAGGCGATGCTCAAGGCCCAGGCGACGAAGACCGCCTGCCCGGACAAGATCTACGACGCCACCGGCAGCCTGATCGACGCCACCACCTGCCGGGCCAAGTGGGGCCAGACGGGCTTCTACGGCTCCGGCGTGGTCGACGCCCTCAAGGCCGTCAAGCCGTAACGGCACGCGCACGGGGAGAGGGGCCGGGCGGGGATCTCCCGCGCGGCCCCTCTCCTCACGCCCGGCGGGGTCAGGGCTTGATCATGACCTTGAGGGCGCTGCGGTCGTCCATCGCGCGGTAGCCGTCCGGGACCTCGTCCAGGGACACCGCGCGGTCGAAGACGGGCGCCGGGTCGATCGCACCGCTGAGCACGTCCTCCAGCAGCTCCGGGATGTACGCGCGGACCGGGGCCACACCGCCGCGCAGGCTGATGTTGCGGTCGAACATCACGCCGAGGTCGAGGCCGGTGCCGCTGCCGTGCGGGACGCCGACGTAGCCGATGGCGCCGCCGTCGCGGGTGATGTTCACGGCGGTGCGCATGGACTGCTCGGTGCCCACCGCCTCGATCACGGCGTGCGCGCCCTGGCCGCCGGTCAGCTCGCGGACGGCCGCCTCGGCGGCCTCGCCGCGCTCGGCGACCACGTCGGTGGCCCCGAAGAGCTTGGCGATGTCGGTACGGGCGCTGTGCCGGCCCAGCGCGATGATCCGCTCGGCGCCGAGCCGCTTGGCCGCGAGGACCCCGCACAGGCCGACCGCTCCGTCACCGACGACGGCGACGGTGGAGCCCGCGCGGACGCCGGCGCCCAGGGCGGCGTGGTGGCCGGTGCCCATGACGTCGGAGAGGGCGAGCAGGCCGGTCAGCAGGTGGTCGTCGGAGGCGGCCGCGGCGGGCAGCTTCACGAGGGTGCCGTCGGCGTGCGGGACCCGCACGGCCTCGCCCTGGCCGCCGTCGAAACCGACCGAGCCCCAGAAGCCGCCGTGCACGCAGGAGGTGTGCAGGCCCTCGGAGCAGTAGTCGCAGGTGCCGTCGGACCACATGAAGGGGGCCACGACCAGGTCCCCGGCCTTCAGGCCGGAGACGGCGGAGCCGGTCTCCTCGACGACGCCGAGGAACTCGTGGCCGATGCGCTGGCCGGGCTGGCGCTGGGCCTCGCCGCGGTAGGCCCACAGGTCGCTGCCGCAGATGCAGGCACGCAGGACGCGGACGACGGCGTCCTCGGGGCGCTGGATCGCAGCGTCGGGCACCTCCTCCACGCGGATGTCGTGCGGGGCGTGGATGACGGTGGCGCGCATGGTGGTGCAGCCCTCCGGTTGAAGATCGTTCAGTCTTGTATGACTTCCCTACCGTACGCCTGCTCCCGGCGGACCGCGCCCAGGGCCAGCAGGTACTGGGCCGCCAGATAGGTGGCCATGATCCAGAAGTCGGGACGCGGGAGCTGCGGCCACGCGGCCACCCCGGTGGCGATGAGGGTGTCGGAGAGCAGGAACAGCGTCCCGCCCGCCCCGGCGACCCGGCCCAGCGCGCTGGAGCGGTAGGCCATGGAGGCCAGCAGCAGGCTGTACCCGGCGACGGGGATCCGCAGGTCCGCCGGCAGGTCGGGCCACAGCAGCGCGACGGTTCCGGCCAGCGCCACGGCGTACGCGCCCCCGAGCACGGGGCCGGTCCGGCCGCGCCCGAAAAGGAGCAGGTAGCAGACGTGCCCCAGGGCGAAGGAACCCATGCCGACGAGGAAGGCGGGCTTGGCGTCGAAGAGCAGGGCGAGGTCCCCGCCCCAGCCGAACAGCAGGGCGGCCACCAGCAGCCGGGGCGCGCGGAGGGTGAGCACGTGTCCCACCAGCAGCGGCATCAGCAGCGGCTTGGCGATGAGGTGCCCGGGGTGCCAGCCGGCGAGCAGCGAGGCGAGGTCGACGGCGGAGGCGAGGGCGAAGGCGCCGAGCAGGATCCGGCCGGCGGCGGCGCTCTCCGGTACGGCCCGCGCACGGGACTGGACGGCGCTCACGCGGCGGGCTCCGGCGCCTTCTCGGGCTGCGCGGCCGCGGCCGGAGCGGGCTGCCAGCCGGGCCCGCGGAAGACGCGCCCGGCGCGCTCGCGCCAGCTGCGGGCGGCGCGGACGTCGCGGGCGATGGCGGCGTACTCGTGGGTGGCGACGCGCAGCGGGTTGTAGGTGCCGATGTTCTTGGTGAGCCCGTAGACGGGCCGCTCGGTCTCTCCCACCCAGGACCCGAACATCCGGTCCCAGACGATCAGGATGCCGCCGAAGTTGCGGTCCAGGTAGCCGCCCTGCGAGGCGTGGTGGACGCGGTGGTGGGAGGGGGTGTTGAAGACGTACTCGTAGGGGCGCGGCAGTTTCCCGATGCGCTCGGTGTGCACCCAGAACTGGTAGAGCAGGTTGATGCCGTAGCAGAACGGGATCGCGGCCGGGTGGACGCCGAGGGCGACCATCGGCAGGTAGAACCACCAGGTGGTCGCGCTGGTCCAGGGCTGGCGCAGGGCGGTGGTGAGGTTGAACCGCCTGCTGCTGTGGTGGACCACGTGGCAGGCCCACAGGATGCGGATGACGTGGTGGAGCCGGTGCTGCCAGTAGTAGAGGAAGTCCTGGACGAGGAGCATCAGCAGGGCGGTCCACCACAGGAACGGCACCCGCAGGGGGGTCAGTTCGTAGACGGCGGTGAAGACGGCGACGACCGGGATCTTCCAGAGCAGGTCGAAGCCGATGCTGCCGATGCCCATCGTGACGCTGGTGACCGCGTCCTTGGCGTCGTAGCCGGCGGCGTCCTCGTCGGGATGGAGCCGGTAGCTGACCACCTCGATGACGGTGAGCAGCACGAAGGCGGGTATGGACCACAGCACGACATCGGGCAGATTGGGCATGGGCGCACCTTAGGGCGGGTTCCGGGGTGCCGCTAGGGGTTGTTACCGATCAGTATCCGACGGGGTTACCCGGGGTACAAGGGGGAGGGCGCATGGCAGGGGCGGAAACCGCCGCACTCCGGGCGGCGAGCTCGGCGGCGGGGTGGCTGTGGAGGTCCCGGCTGGGCCGGGTGCCGGGCGCCGGCCTCGCGGACCGGCCGGTACGGCCGGCCGCGCAGTGGCGCCGGCCGGAGGAGCTGGGGCCGCCGGAGGCGCGGAGGCTGGCCGGGGAGCTGGCGGAGCGGCTGGGCGGGGCGGCGTCCCGGCTCCCGGAACACGAACGGCTCGCGGCACTCGACGCGGTCGCCGACGCCTTCGCGGCCGGGCCCGGCGGGGTGGACGCCGAGGCCGCGTTCGCGGCGGACCTGGACCCGACGGAGCTGGCGGCCCGGCTTCCCGTACCGGCCGGGGCGGGGCTGAGCCCGGCTGCGGAGGCCCTGGCCCGGGATCTGGTCCGGCTGGCCTGCGCGCACGCGGTGGAGTACCTGACGACGCTGCCCTCGTTCGGGGCGCGGGCGGAGGTGGAACTCGTCCGCCGCACGGGGGCGTTACAGCGGTCGGTGGACCGGCTGGCGGAGCGGTCCGGGGGCGGGGCCGGGCCGGCCTTCGAGGAGCGCTACGCCCATTGGGTGGCCGACACCCACGGCCGGCTCCAGCTCTTCGGCCTGACCACCGGCCGGGCCCGCGAGGAGTGGCCGCTGGACCTGGCGTACCTCGGCCTGGCCGTGAGCGGGGAGGAGCCGCCGGTGCTGCCGGGCGAGCCCGGCCCGCACCGTACGACGCTCCGGGCCGACCAGGCGCTCGGCGCGGCGGACCGGGTCCTGCTGCGGGGCCCGGCGGGCTCCGGCAAGAGCACGCTGCTCCAGTGGCTGGCGCTGCACGCGGCCCGGCGGTCGGAGGGACCCTGGGCCCGCTGCGTACCGTTCGTCCTGCGGCTGCGTTCCTTCACGACCTCCGACCGCCTGCCCCTGCCGGAGGAGTTCCTCAAGGCGGCCGGCGTGCCGTTGTCGGCGCCGCCGGGCTGGGCGGAGGAGCTGATGCTGAGCGGGCGGGCGCTGGTCCTGGTCGACGGGGTGGACGAGGTCCCGCAGCGGCTGCGCGGCCGCACGGAGACCTGGCTGCGCTCCCTGATCTCGGCCTTCCCGGCGGCACGTTACGTGGTCACCACCCGCCCGTCGGCGGTGCCGGAGGACTGGCTCGCGGGGCAGGGATTCGTCCCGCACGCGCTGCTGCCGATGGAGCGGGAGGAGGTGGGCGCGTTCATCGGTCACTGGCACCGGGCCGCGCGGGCGGAGTGCCCGGGCGAGGACCTCGACGCGTACGAGACCTCCCTGCGGGAGGCGGTGACGGCCCGCCGCGACCTGGGCCGCCTGGCCACCAACCCCCTGATGTGCGCGCTGCTCTGCGCCCTGAACCGGGACCGGCGCATGCAGCTGCCCCGGGCACGGAAGGAACTGTACGACGCGGCCCTGGACATGCTGCTGGTCCGGCGGGACACGGAGCGGGAGATCGCGGGGGTGGAGGGGGTCTACCTCACCCGCGACGAACAGATCCTGCTGCTCCAGCGGTTCGCGTACTGGCTGATCCGCAACGGGCAGGTCGAGGCGGCCCGGGAGGAGGCCGTCGAGCTGGTGGCGGAGTGGCTGGAGGCCATGCCGCAGATCCGGGGCGGCGCCGAACAGGTCTTCGCCCACCTCCTCATCCGCAGCGGGCTGCTCCGCGAGCCGATGAAGGGCTCGGTGGACTTCGTCCACCGCACCTTCCAGGACTACCTGGGCGCGAAGGCGGCGGTGGAGTCGCGGGACTTCGGCGTCCTGGTGCGCAACGCCCAGGACGACACCTGGGACGATGTGGTCCGCATGGCGGTGGGCCACGCCCGCCCGGACGAACGAAGCCGCCTCCTGCGGGGGCTGCTGAAGCGCGCGGACAAGGTCAAGGGGGCCCGCAACCGCCTGACCCTCCTGGCCGCCGCCTGCCTGGAACACGCCCCGGAACTGGACCCGGCCCTGCGGAGCGAGATCCAGTCCCGGACGGCCGAACTGCTTCCGCCGTGCACGCCGGAACAGGCGGAGGAACTGGCGAAGGCCCAGGATCTGGTACTGGAGCTGCTGCCCGGCCCGAAGGGCATTTCGGAGGATGAGGCGGCCGGTTGCGTGCGGACGGCGGCGCTGATCGGCGGAGCACGGGCGATGGATCTCATCGCCCGCTTCCGCCGGGACGGCCGGCCCGCCGTCCAGCGATGGATCGCCAGCAGCTGGCAGCAGTTCGACGCCGGACCCTACGCCGTGGAAGTACTCGCCGACGCGGCACTCGGCCGGACCACCGTCACGGTCCACACCCCGGCCCAGCTCGCCGCGCTGGAGACGCTGCTCCGGGTGGAGACCCTGCACCTCAGCGGAACCGACACGATTCCGGCACGAGTCAACGGCCCGGGCCTGAAGAGCCTCACACTGTTCGACAGCGGGTTGGACGACCTCGGTTCGCTGACTCCTCACCCGGGCCTCGAATACCTGGCCCTGCACTACTGTCGGAACCTGTCCGGCCTGGGACCGCTCACGTCGCTTCCCGGACTGGAGGCCCTGGTGCTGTCGCACCTGCCGGGCGGGCTCGACCTCGCGCCGCTCGCCAAGCTGGGCGCACTCGAATGGCTGACGTTCAACACGCCGACGTCCGTGCGGTGTGTCTCACACATCCCCGCTCCCGGGTCCCTCAAAGGTCTGGTACTGATGAACCGAGGGCTTCGACTCGACTCCCTGGACCCCTGGCCGGACCTGGAACTCCTCAACGTCGCAGGGCCAGATCTCCTGGACCAGGTGAGCGCGCTGCCGCAGCTCCCCCGTCTCCGCAGCCTCGGTGTGCTCATGCACGAGGACCTGGACCCAGCAGCGCTGCTCGGGCAGCCTCAGCTGAACGCACTGAACCTCTCCGGCTGTCACTGCCCGACCGGTTTGGCGGCACTCGCAGACCTGCCCGAACTCACGCATCTGACCCTGGCGGGCTCCGGAAGCCACCACGACCTGACTCCGCTCGCGGACCTGGACCGGCTGACCATCATCCTCGGCCCGAGGGTCCACGTCGACGGCCTGGACCGGATCCCGCCCGAGCGGATCAAGAGGCTGAGCCCCTGGTGATCCGCCCCGGCGGGAGCCGGGCGTCACCAGACTCGGACCGATCCCCCTCGGGCGAAGGCCGGGCTGGTGGCGTCGGGGGGGACCGACGTCAGCGGTTCGGCCACCTCCGAGACCAGCGGGCCGTGCTTCGCGGCCAGCGCGTCCAGCAGGGCCAGGTCGAAGCCGTACACGCGGGCCGCGTTGCCGCCGACCATCGCCGCGACCTCCTCCCTCGGCAGGCCCGCGTAAGCGATCCGCAGGCCCTCGCGGGAGTACGGGGTGGTGCCCTCGTCGTGGGGGTAGTCGCTGCCCCACATGATCTTGTCGAGGCCGATCCGGTCCCGCAGCGGGACCTCGTGGGGGCGCATGAAGCTCGCGCCCACGAAGCAGTTGTCCCGCCACACCTCGCTCGGGCCCTTGCCCATGGCTTCGGCGAGGCCCGCCCCGAACTTGGACTCCGCCGTGGACGAGGCCGCGACCAGGCGGCCGTGGTAGTAGTCCAGCATCTGCAGGACGCCGGGGATCCAGCCCGAGCCCTGTTCCGTGAGGACCAGTTTCAGGCCCGGGTGGCGGCGGAAGGCGCCGCCGAAGATCAGGTGCCACAGGGCGCGGTGCGAGAACCAGGTCGTCTCGACCATGAAGACGGCCCGGGCCGCCGGCTCGTCGCCCAGCGGCGGGGACGCCGAGCCGCCGTGGTGGTTGACCGGGACGTCCAGTTCGTCGCAGACCGCCCAGAGGGGGTCGTACGCGTCCGAGTACAGCTCGGGGACCGTCGAGCCGGGCGGGACGCCGGGCAGCAGGATGCCGCCCGTCAGCCCGGCCTCCCGGGTGCGGCGGACCTCCTTCACCGCCGCGTCCACGTCGTTGAGCAGGATCTGCGCCACCCCCGCCCGCCGGCCCGGCGCGTCCGCGCAGAAGTCGGCCAGCCAGCGGTTGTGGGCCTGGAGACCCGCCCAGCGCAGCTCGTACTCGGCGGCCGACGGGGGCTGGGCCATCAGGGAGGCCTTGGGGAAGAACGGCGGGATGGTGTTCGGGAAGACGACCTCCGCGACGATCCCGTCCGCCTCCAGCTCCGCCAGCCGGCGCGCCGAGTTCCAGTTGCGGTCGGCGGTGTCGGCGAGGAGGTCCTCGTAGGGGTTGACGTACGTGGCGGCCCAGGCGTCGAACGCGTCGTGGTGGCGCTTGGCCAGGTACGGCCTGTAGTCCAGCAGGTCGGCGCCCGCGTGGCAGTCCGCCGAGATCACCGTGTAGCGGTCCTCCGTCATGAGGAGACCCCCAGCACCGGGAAGTCCTCGCCGGTCAGCCAGTGCCGGCCGGTCTCGCGGGAGCGGGCCCAGGAGGCTTCCACCGCCGTCTGGTCCGGGCTCTGGCCCAGTTCGGCCGGGGTGGGGCCGATGCGGCGGGCGAGCGGGGCGAGCGCGGCCGTGTCGAAGCCGAAGACCTCGGCCGCCGCGAGGCCCAGCATGCGCCGGGTCTCGGCGACGGGGATGTCGTGGAAGGTCTTCGCCAGCCAGTTGCGGGTGTCCGGCCAGGTGCCCTCGGGGTGCGGGAAGTCCGAGCCCCACAGGATGTTGTCGACGCCGATCTCGTAGCGCTGGGCCAGCTCGCGGCGCTTGGTGTTGGTGGCGCAGACGAAGACCTGCCGGTCGAGGTACTCGCTGGGCGGGCGCTTCAGCTCGGCGAAGGGCGAGAGCTTCTTGCCGCCATGCGCGCCGAGGTAGAGGCGGTCCATGAACCACAGCTGGTTGGGCAGCCACCAGCAGCCCGACTCCGCGACGCCGAACTTCAGGCCCGGGTGGCGTTCGAAGGCCCCGGACCACAGCAGGAACCACAGCGGCCGGGCCGGCCACCAGGTGACCTCGGAGACGTAGATGCCCAGGTGGTCGCCGTACTCGTGGCGCGGGGCGGCGCCCGAGTGGGTGAGGACGGGCATCCCGGTCTCGGCGGCGGCCGCCCACACCGGGTCGTAGCGGCGGTCGTGGTAGGGGGCCTTGTCCACCCACATGGAGGGGATCATCAGGGCGCCCAGGCCGGACTCCTTGGCCCGGTGGATCTCGGCGACGACCTTGGCCGGCTCGGCGGTGACGGGCAGCAGGGCGACCCCGCAGTGCCGTTCGGGGTTGCGGGAGACGAACTCCGCGAGCCAGCGGTTGTGCGCCTGGGCTCCCGCCATGCCGAGTTCGGGGTCCTGGTCGCCGGAGAGGCCGAGGCCCACGCCGAAGGGGGCGGCGGTCTGGCTGTCCACGGCGTCGGCGTCGGGGAAGACGACTTCGGCCGCGACCCCGTCGCCGTCGAGCTCCTTCAGCCGCTGGGCGGAGTCCCAGCCGCCCTTGAGGCCCTCCTCGTGGTCGTGGAACCACTTCTCGGCGAAGGCCTCGTTGCGGATGCCGAGCCGGGTGGCCTCCTCGCGCCGGGCGTCGCGCTGGCCGAGGAACTCGTCGAAGGCGCGGTGGAAGCGGGCATCGAGGTAGGGGCGGTACCGCTCGGTGGGCAGTCCGGCGTGGCAGTCGGAGGAGATGATCAGGTACGGGTCTTCGTACGCGTTCACGCTGTTTCTCCTCAGTCGAGGATGAAGCTTTCCAGGTAGGCGGGGTTGGCGCGGTCGAGCATGGACTGCGAGCGGGCGCGGATCTGGCGGTCGCTGTGCTCGCTCGCCGGGAGCATCCAGAAGCGGTCGGCGCGGATGCCGTCGACGACGTGTTCGGCGACCTCCTCGACCGGGGTGAAGCGCACCTCGTGCCCGGCCTCGCGCATCGCGGACTCGTACTGGTCGAGGGTGCGGTACGGGGACTGCCGCGGCCGCTCCTTCGCGTAGCGCGCGGGGCGGTTGCGGTGCGACTCCCACAGCCCGGTGCGCAGCATGTGGGGTCCGGGGAAGAGGACGGATGCGCCGACAGCGGCGCCCTCCGCCTTGAGGTGGGCGTAGAGGGACTCGGTCATGGTGACCACGGCCGCCTTGGTGACGGCGTACACGGAGGCGGTGGGCAACGGGGCGATGCCGCCGTCGCCGGAGGAGGTGTTGACCACGTGGCCGGGTGCCCCGCCGGCGATCATGCGGGGGACGAACGCCTGGATGCCGTGGAAGACGCCCCAGACGTTGACGGAGAAGGCCCATTTCCAGTCGTTGGGCTCGTGCTCCCACATCCGGCCCTCGGCGCCCGAGCCGACGCCCGCGTTGTTGCAGAGGACGTGGACCGCGCCGAAGGCCTCGTAGGCGGCGTCGGCGAGGGAGACGACGGAGTCGCGGTCGCCGACGTCGACGGTGCGGGCGAGCACCTCGGCGCCCTCCGCCCGCAGCGCGTCGGCGGCCTTGCGCAGGGCGCCCTCCTCGACGTCGGCGAGGACCACCTTCAGGCCTTCGGCGGCGAAGCGGCGGGCCATGGCCAGGCCGATGCCGCCCGCGGCGCCGGTGACGACGGCCACCTGTCCGGTGTCGAGCCTCATGTCACGCACTCCCCTCGGGCGGGCCGTCGAAGGCTTGTTGCGGGTCGTCGTAGCGCTGGTGGAGGTACGGGAGCAGGGCCTGGGCGCTGACCCGTTCGACGACCCTGCCCCGCTGGTCGGTGGTCTTCTCGCCGATGGTGAGCTCCACGAGGCGGCGCACGGGCAGGTCGGCCACGGGGTCGAACATGGACTCGCGCAGGATCACGTCACCGGTGAGGTGCTCCAGCCTGCGGACCTTCTCGTTGCGCGTGCAGTGCACGAGGACGGGGTCGGCCTCGAAACCGGAGCCGTCGACCGCCGGGAGGAACTTGAAGTAGAAGTCGGTCTTCTGCGCCGGTTCCGGCACCGGGAGTTCCCGGTCCACGGCCCCGCGCACCTCCACGAAGGCGATGCCGTGCCGGACGAGGGCGGCGCGGACGACCAGCCCCTCGCGCTCCACGGTGACCTCGCCCAGCTTCTTGGGCTCCCCGAAGACCTCACGGCCGCCGGTCAGGGCGCGCTCGTGGGTCATCGGCATGACCAGCGGGTACCAGCCCTCGACCCCGCCGTGCCGGGCGGCGACGGCCACCGAGCCGGCGCCGAGCGGGTAGCCGGGCAGGTCGACCTTGCTGATGTTGGCCCGGACGAGGGGCCGTTCGGCGGGCTTGAGCGGGGGCGGCAGGACCGCCGCCACCACGTCCGGGTCGGTCTCCCAGACGGCCACGACCCCGGTGGACCAGATGTCGGGGAGGTTCGAGCTCTTCTCGCGCGACGCGGCGATCTCCGCCCCGGTGCGCGCTCCGTACCGTACGCGTGCCATGTTCCGCACCACCCTTCTGGGGGTCCCCCCGGAGGGAGTCCGGGGGAGGCTTCCTGTAACACAGTTACACCGCCGCCGATGAAGGGTAAAGAGGGCCGCACGCACCAAAACTGACGGTGCGTCGGATCACCGGAACCGGGGAGGACGCCGATGGCGAGGAGCCCGCTCACCCGCGAGGCGGTACTGGCGGCCGCCGCCGCACTGGTCAGGCAGCACGGCCCGGACGCCCTCACCATGCGCAAACTGGCCGCCGAGCTCGGGACGGCGGTCACCTCGATCTACTGGCACGTGGGCAACCGCGAGCAGCTCCTCGACGCCCTCGTCGAGCGGACCGTCCAGGACATGGGCGCCATCCGGCCCGCCGGCCGCACCCCCGCCGAGCGCATCGTCTCCGTGGCCCGCGGCATGCGCCGCGAGCTGCGCGAGCGCCCGCACCTGATCGCGATGGTCCACGAACGCGGGCTGACCGACCGGATGTTCCTGCCCGCCCAGCGGGCGCTGGTGGCCGAGGTGCGCGCGGCGGGCCTGCGCGGCGCCCGCGCGGCCGACGCCGTGCGCGCCGTCCAGTTCCAGGTGGTGGGCTTCGTCCTGGTGGAGCGCAACCGCGAGCGCTCGCCCGTCCAGTCCCCCGGCGAGGGCGAGCTGTGGGACCCCGCCGACGCGCCCGGCGACCCGGCCCTGGCCCGGGAGCTGGGCCGCCCGGCGGACCCGGAGCGGCTGTTCGTCCTCTCGGTGCGGACCCTGACGGAAGCCCTGCTGGCGGGTGGGTGACCCGGCGGCGGACCGGGACTGTCCGTGAGGGCCCGTATCCTCTATGACCATGCTCGACGACCGTACGACCGCAGACACGACGTGGCCGACCGCGTACCCCCAGGGGTACGCGGTCGTCGACGTGGAGACGACCGGGCTCGCTCGCGACGACCGGATAGTCTCCGCGGCCGTCTACCGGCTCGACGCCCGGGGCAACGTCGAGGACCACTGGTACAGCCTGGTCAACCCGCGCCGCGACCCGGGGCCGGTCTGGATCCACGGCCTCACCAGCGAGATGCTGTCGGACGCGCCCCTCTTCGAGGACATCGCCGGGGAGTTCGCCGAGCGGCTCGCGGACCGGGTCCTCGTCGCCCACAACGCCATCTTCGACTGGCAGATGATCGCCAGGGAGTACGCGCGGGCCTCGTCGGCGGCGCCGGTGCGCCAGCGGCTGTGCACCATCGCCCTGTCGAAGGAGCTGGACCTGCCGCTGCCCAACCACAAGCTGGAGTCCCTCGCGGCCCATTTCGGCGTGGTCCAGCAGCGCGCCCACCACGCGCTCGACGACGCCCGGGTGCTGGCGGAGGCCTTCCGTCCGTCGCTGCACGCGGCCGCGCGCGACGGCGTACGGCTGCCGCTGCTGGAGTGCCGCCCGCTGACGGAGTGGTCGGACTCCCCCGCCCGGCCCCGGATCGGCTACCAGGCCTCGTACGGGGGCGGGGGCAGCTGGCGCGCCTCGCGGAAGCTGACGCCCTCCCCGTACCCGAACCCGGGGCGGTTCGAGGACGGCAAGCCGCTGAAGCAGGGCATGCGGGTCGCCTTCTCGGGTGACACCTCGGTGGACCGGGAGCTGTTGGAGGACCGGGCGGTGGAGGCCGGGCTGCACGTGGCGACGAGTGTGTCGCGGCTCACCAGCCTGCTCGTGACCAACGACCCCGACTCCTCGACCTCCAAGACGGTCAAGGCCAAGGCCTTCGGCACGCCCGTGGTGGACGAGGCCGCGTTCACCCAGCTGCTGCGGGACGTGGCGCCCGCCGGGGAGAAGTAGCCCGGGCATTGCTCCGGGCGGGTACAGGCGCGGCGACTCACCCCCGTGGATCTTGTTCCGGTGCGCCGGCCCGCGAAGCATGCCGCGCATGGCACGTTGTGAGGTCTGCGGAAACGACTACGGCATGTCCTTCGAGGTTCATGCACAGGGCGCGGTTCACGTCTTCGACTGCTTCTCCTGCGCCATCCACCGCATGGCGCCGATCTGCGAGCACTGCCGGGTCCAGATCATCGGGCAGGGCGTGGAGGTCGAGGGGAAGTGGTTCTGCGGCGGGCACTGCGCCCGCGCGGAGGGGAAGGTGGGCATCGTCGACCGCGTCTGACCCGTCCCCTTTCCTCCCCCCGCGCCCCGGAAGGCCACCCGGCCTCCGGGGGCCTTTCCCTTGCGGGTACCGTCATGGGCGTGTACCGCTTCTTGCTGACCCGGCAGTGGGTGTGCCTCACCCTCATCGCCCTCGTCCTCATCCCCGTGATGATCAAGCTGGGGTTCTGGCAGTACCACCGCCACGAGCACCGGGTCGCCCAGAACGAGCTGATCGCGAAGAACCTGTCCGCGAAGCCCGCGCCCGTGACCGAGGTCACCTCGCCCGGCCACACCGTCCCGCGCTCCGACTACTGGCGCGCCGTCACGGCGACCGGCACGTACGACTCCGCGCACGAGGTCGTCGTCCGGATGCGCACCTCGAACAACGACAAGGTCGGCTTCCAGGTCGTGACCCCGCTGGTGCTGGGTGACGGACGGGTGGTGCTGGTGAACCGGGGCTGGGTGCCCGGCGGCGACGACCCGACCGCCTACCCGTCCGTGCCGGCCGCGCCCTCGGGCGAGGTGACGGTCACCGGACGGCTCAAGGCCGACGAGACCAGCGGCGCCAGCGGCATCAAGGACCGCAAGGGCCTGCCCGAGCGCCAGGTGATGCTGGTCAACAGCGAGCAGCAGTCCACCGCTCTCGGCAAGCCGGTCCTCGGCGGCTACCTGGAGCTCACCTCCCCCCTGCCGCCGGACGGCGGACCCGAGGCCGTGGCGGAGCCCGACCACGACTCGATCGGCCCGCACATGGCGTACGCGGTGCAGTGGTGGCTGTTCGCGGCGGCCGTGCCGGTGGGGTGGCTGGTGCTGGTGCGCCGGGAGCGGCGCGACCGCGAGGCGGCGGCCGCGGCGGCGCCCACCGTGGAGCCGGAGCCCGCTTCGGCGTAGGTTGGCCCGCATGGATCTTGGACTGAAGGACCGTGTCTACATCGTCACCGGCGCCACCCGGGGCCTGGGCTTCGCCTCCGCGCGGGAACTGGCCGCCGAGGGCGCGAAGGTCGTACTGACGGGGCGGGACGAGAAGCGGGCGGCGGCCGCGGCGGCCGAACTGGGGCCGGACGCGGTGGGCCTGGCGGCGGACAACGCCGACGCGGGTTCCGCGCGGCGGCTGGTGACGGAGGCCAAGGAGCGCTTCGGGCGGCTCGACGGCATCCTCGTCAGCGTCGGCGGGCCGGCGCCGGGCGGTGCGGCGGACAACACCGACGAGCAGTGGACGGCGGCGTTCGAGTCGGTGTTCCTGGGTGCGGTGCGGCTGGCCCGGGCGGCGGCGGAGGAACTGGGCGAGGGCGGCGTCATCGGCTTCGTCCTCTCGGGCTCGGTGCACGAGCCGATCCCCGGCCTGACCATCTCGAACGGCCTGCGGCCGGGGCTGGCGGGCTTCGCGAAGTCCCTCTCGGTGGAGCTGGGGCCGCGCGGGATCCGCGTGATCGGGCTGCTGCCGGCGCGGATCGACACCGACCGGGTGCGGGAGCTGGACGCGCTGTCCGGCGACGCGGGGGCCGCGCGGGCGCTGCACGAGTCCCGGATCCCGCTGCGGCGGTACGGGACGGCGGAGGAGTTCGGCCGCACCGCGGCGTTCTTCCTCTCGCCGGCGGCGTCGTACCTCACGGGCGTGATGCTCCCGGTCGACGGCGGCTTCCGCCACGGCTTCTAGGCCGTCACTACCTGGACCTGGACCCCGCGCCTCAAACGCCGGCGAGGCTGGAGTTCCGCTGCGCGAAATCCAGCCCGCGCGGCGCTTGAGCGCACCGGGCGCGCAGGGCCCGGGCCGGGCGGCGGGTCAGTCGGAGAGGCCCGCGAGGTCGCGCAGGCGGCGGGCCTGGGCGGCCCGCTCGGCGGTGCGCTGGTCGTCGTACGCACGGCCGCCGGCTCCGCGCAGCAGCGCCTTCGTCTCGATGACGGCGTCCCGCGGCGGTGCCAGCAGGGCGCTGGTGAGGTCCTGGACGGCGGCGTCCAGTTCGGCGGGCGGGACGACCAGGTTCGCCAGGCCCACCCGCTCGGCCTCCTCGGCGTGCACGAACCGTCCCGTCGCGCAGATTTCGAGCGCGCGGGCGTAGCCGACCAGGGCGGTCAGCGGCTGGGTGCCGGCCAGGTCGGGCACCAGGCCCAGGCTGGTCTCGCGCATGGCGAACTGCACGTCGTCCGCGACGACCCGCAGGTCGCAGGCGAGTGCGAGCTGGAAGCCGGCGCCGATGGCGTGCCCCTGCACGGCGGCGATGGAGACGATGTCATTGCGCCGCCACCAGGTGAAAGCCTCCTGGTACTCGGCGATCGTGGCGTCGAGCAGTTCGTCGGAACCGCGCGCCAGATCAAGGAAGGACGGCTCGCCCTCGAAGCCCTCGGGGGTGAACGCCTGCCGGTCGAGCCCTGCGGAGAAGGACTTGCCCTCGCCGCGCAGCACGACGACCCGGACCGTGCCGGGCAGCGACCGTCCGGCCTCCGCCAACGCCCGCCAGAGCGCGGGGGACTGAGCGTTTCGCTTGGCCGGATTGGTCAGCGTCACCGTGGCGACCGTGTCGTCGATGGTGAGCCGTACGCCATCCTTGTCGAGCAGAGCCATCAGGTGCCTCCGGTGTGCAGTCGTGGCCGGACGCCCGGCCTAAGTGACTGCACAGTAACCACCCAGCCGGCCACAGGGCCGACCGGGGGTCACCGAAAGAACCATGCGTGGAACGGAACGGAGCTGTCGGACGTTCCTCGGCACCGGCCCCGGCCTGTCGGCCGGGGTCAGGCCGCGGCCGCCTTCTTGCCGCGCGTCGCGCCACCGCGACCACGCAGCGTGACTCCGGACTCGCTGAGCATCCGGTGGACGAATCCGTAGGACCGGCCGGTTTCCTCGGCCAGCGCCCGGATACTCGCACCGGAGTCGTACTTCTTCTTCAGGTCTGCCGCGAGCTTGTCGCGCGCGGCGCCGGTCACCCGGCTGCCCTTCTTCAGAGTCTCGGCCACCCGTGCCTCCTCATGGGAAGTGCGCTCTGTGCTTCTCATGATCACCCCTCCCCGGCTTCCTGGCCACCCATTCAGCAAGGTCGGTCCGGCGGCATTTCTCAGCCCGTGGACGCCCGAGCAGAACGGAATCTCCTCTTCCGCCGCATGACCTCCGTCACATTCCGCCGTCACGGAGGGGAATCGCCAGGTCAGGGGCCGGACGCCGAAAACGGCCGACCCCGGTCGCGCATCCGGGAGGATGCGGCCGGGGCCGTTGTACAGAGCGCGACGGTACGAGACCGTCTCACTCAGATGATGGATCACGTCTGCGCCGAATGATCCATACGGGACTGGATCAACCCGGCGGGAGCGGATCAGGCGAGGGCGACGAGGTCCCGGTAGTCCGGGCCCCACAGGTCCTCGACCCCGTCCGGGAGCAGGATGATCCGCTCCGGCTCCAGGGCCTCCACCGCGCCCTCGTCGTGGGTGACGAGGATGACCGCGCCCTTGTACGTGCGCAGCGCGCCGAGGATCTCCTCGCGGCTGGCCGGGTCGAGGTTGTTGGTGGGCTCGTCGAGGAGCAGCACGTTCGCCGAGGAGACGACCAGGGTGGCCAGGGCCAGGCGGGTCTTCTCGCCGCCGGAGAGCACGCCCGCGGGCTTGTCCACGTCGTCGCCGGAGAACAGGAAGGAGCCGAGCGTCTTGCGGACGTCGACCAGGTCCAGGTCGGGGGCGGAGGAGCGCATGTTCTCCAGGACCGTGCGGTCCGGGTCGAGCGTCTCGTGCTCCTGGGCGTAGTAGCCCAGCTTGAGGCCGTGCCCCGGGGTGACCTGGCCGGTGTCGGGCTGCTCGGCGCCCGCGAGCAGGCGCAGCAGGGTGGTCTTGCCGGCGCCGTTGAGGCCGAGGATGACCACGCGGGAGCCCTTGTCGATGGCCAGGTCGACGTCGGTGAAGATCTCCAGGGAGCCGTAGGACTTCGACAGGCCCTCGGCGGTCAGCGGGGTCTTGCCGCAGGGCGCCGGGTCCGGGAAGCGGAGCTTGGCGACCTTGTCGGAGACGCGGACGGCGTCCAGGCCGGCCAGGAGCCGGTCGGCGCGCTTGGCCATGTTCTGGGCGGCGACGGTCTTGGTCGCCTTGGCGCGCATCTTGTCGGCCTGCGAGTTCAGGGCCGCGGCCTTCTTCTCGGCGTTCTGGCGCTCGCGCTTGCGGCGCTTCTCGTCGGCCTCGCGCTGCTGCTGGTAGAGCTTCCAGCCCATGTTGTAGATGTCGATGACCGAGCGGTTGGCGTCGAGGTAGAAGACCTTGTTGACCACGGTCTCGACGAGGTCGACGTCGTGGGAGATGACGACGAAGCCGCCGCGGTAGTTCTTCAGGTAGTCGCGCAGCCAGACGATCGAGTCGGCGTCGAGGTGGTTCGTGGGCTCGTCGAGGAGCAGGGTGTCGGCGTCCGAGAAGAGGATCCGGGCGAGCTCGACGCGGCGGCGCTGGCCGCCGGAGAGGGTGTGCAGCGGCTGGCCGAGGACCCGGTCGGGCAGGCTCAGGGCGGCGGAGATCGTCGCGGCCTCGGACTCGGCGGCGTACCCGCCCTTGGTCAGGAACTCGGTCTCCTGGCGCTCGTACTGCTTGAGCGCCTTCTCGCGGGTGGCGCCGGAGCCGTTGGCGATGCGCTCCTCGTTCATCCGCATCTTCTTGAGCAGGACGTCGAGGCCGCGGGCGGAGAGGATCCGGTCGCGGGCCAGGACGTCGAGGTCGCCGGTGCGGGGGTCCTGCGGGAGGTAGCCGACCTCACCCGAGCGGGTGATGGTGCCGCCGGCGGGCTGGCCCTCGCCGGCGAGGCACTTGGTGAGGGTGGTCTTGCCCGCTCCGTTGCGGCCGACGAGGCCGATGCGGTCGCCCTTGGCGATGCGGAAGGAAGCGGACTCGATGAGGACGCGGGCGCCGGCGCGCAGCTCGATGCCGGTGGCGGTGATCACGGAAATACTCCAGGGCGGTATGGACGGCGGAAGAGGTGGTCGGACGCGCGTTCTTCGACGCCGCTAATCCGCGAGGAGATTTGCCATGAAGCCATTCTAACGGGGGTGCGCAACCACTTTTCGGGGCCCGGCCCTCACCCGTTCGGCGCAGGGGCCGCACCGGGCGGGCGGGGCACGTATCAGGATGGAGGGGTTGGCCACGCTTGGAGGGCGGTGCGGCATGCAGTTCGACGACGACGCCGATCTGGACACGTCCGAGGTCAAGGACGTGCGCGGCAGCCGCGTCCCGGGCGGCCGGGCCACGATCGGCGGGGGGGTCGTGGGGCTGATCGCGCTGGTCCTGGGCCTGCTCTTCGGGGTGGGGCCGGACCAGCTGGGGCTGTCCGACGGGAGTCCGCAGCCGGTCTCGACGGCCTCGTCGGCGGCCCAGGTGCAGCAGACCTGCAAGAAGGGCCGCGACGCCAATACGCGGGAGGACTGCCGGCTCGTCGCCGTGGTGAACAGCACACAGGACTTCTGGCGGCAGGAGTTCCGGCGGCGCGGCGGGACGTACGCGCCGGCGTCGACGGTCTTCTTCTCCGGCCAGGTGAACACCGCCTGCGGGGCGGCCAGCAAGGCGGTCGGGCCCTTCTACTGCCCCGCCGACCGGCAGGTCTACCTGGACCTGGGCTTCTTCGACGACCTGCGGACCAAGTTCGGGGCGACCGGCGGCCCCTTCGCGCAGGCGTACGTGATCGCCCACGAGTACGGGCACCACATCCAGAACCTGACGGGGACGCTGGCGCGGGCCCAGAACGGCCAGACCGGCGCGAACAGCAACGCGGTGAAGGTCGAGCTCCAGGCCGACTGCTACGCGGGGGTGTGGGCGCACAACGCGACGCGGACCCCCGACGAGTCCACGGGGCGGCCGCTGATCAAGAACCTGACCGACGAGGACATCCGGGACGGGCTGGACGCGGCGGCGGCGGTGGGCGACGACCGGATCCAGGAGAAGTTCCAGGGCCGGGTCACCCCGGAGTCCTGGACCCACGGTTCGGCGGAGCAGCGGCAGCAGTGGTTCTACCAGGGCTACCGCACGGGCGACATGGCCCAGTGCAACACCTTCCGCTGACTGTCAGCGGGGCCTGCCATGCTGTGACGTGGGTCACTTGGGTCATCGTCACGAGAGGGAGTGATCGTCATGGCAGGCGTTCCGTCCATCTACCCCGCGCTGCTCTACCGCGACGCGAAGGCAGCGATCCAGCAGCTGACCGAGGCCTTCGGGTTCACCCAGGTCGCGGTCTACGAGGGCGACGACGGCTCGGTGATGCACGCGGAGCTGGCCTACGGGAACGGTGCGGTGATGCTCGGGAGCAAGGGGCGCGGCGGGGTCTTCGACAAGGTCATGGAGACGGCCGGCCCGTCGGGGGTCTACATCGTCGTGGACGACGTGGACGCCCATCACCGGCGGGCGGCCGAACACGGCGTGGAGATCCTGATGGAGCCCACCGACCAGGACTACGGCTCGCGGGACTACATGGCCCGCGACACCGAGGGCAACATCTGGAGCTTCGGCACGTACGCGCCCCAGCTCTGACCCCGCGCCCGCGGCGCGGGGTCCCGTGACCGCCCGGCCAGGGCTCACGCGCCGCCGGTGTGGACCTGGAACGCGGCGCGGCGGACGGCCTTGGCCAGGGCCGGGTCGGGGTGGGCGGCGGCCAGCGCGACGAGGACCTGGACGGTGCGCGGGTGGCCGACGGCACGGACCTCGTCGAGCAGCCGCGGCACGGTGGTGCGGACCGCGGAGTCGAGGTGGCGGGCGAGCAGGTCGGCCTCGCCGTGGTCGGCGATGGCGGCCGCCGTGTCCACCCAGAGCCAGGTGGCCTCCTCGGGCGTGAGGACGTCCTGGGCGTCCTCCGGGTCCACCCCGTCGTGCTCGGCGAGCCAGAGCAGGGCGTAGGGCCGCAGGGCGGGTTCCCGTACGGCCGCGCGCACCTCGGGCTCGGCGGGGGCGCCGACCACGCGCAGGGCCTCGAAGGCGAGGCCCCGCAGCAGGGCGTCCTCGCCCCGGGCGGCCTGCAGCAGCTCGCTGACGGCGTGGCCCACGGGACGGGCGGCGAGCCAGGCCCGGTACTCGGCGCGGGCCGGCCCGGGAGTGAGGCGGGCGCACCCGTGCAGCATGGCGGCGGCGGACTGCTCGATGTTCCCGGCCGGGCTCTGCGCGGCGACGCAGATCTGCTCCAGCTTGACCCAGACGGCCCAGCTGCCGAGGGGGGTCAGGGCGGCCTGCGCCGGGCCCAGGGTGACGGCGTCCACGGCCGCGAGTCCGCCCAGCGCCCAGCGCAGCAGCCGGGCGAGCGGGAGGGCGCGCTGCTCCGCGGGGGCGGAGGCGGAGACGGGGGCCGCGGTGGCGGCGGGCTCCGCTTCGTAGGGGACCTCGCAGCGCTCGTCGCGCAGTTCGGTGACCCGCTGCCCGAGCAGGTCCAGCAGGTCCGGGACGGTCACCGGGCCGGCGGACAGCTGGAGCAGCGAGAGCAGCTGGGGCATCGCCTCGACCACCTCGGCCACGGCCGAGGGGGTGATGTCGGCGGGGGCCGGGTGGACGAGGGACCAGGCGTCGAAGAGGGCGACCCAGCCGCGCAGCACGGCGGAGTCGTCCCGGTCCCAGGCCCGCAGCCGCCAGCCGGGGCGGGCCTGGCCTCCGTGGACCTCGACGAGGCCGGAGAGCCGGGCGCGGTCCCAGCCGACACGGATCTGGCCGTGCGTCAGTCCCAGTTCCGCGGCGGCCCGTTCGACGTCGGGGGCGGGCAGGGCCGCGGCCGGGGCCGGGCGGCCGCCGTCGCCGGTGCCGAGGTTCAGCTCGGCCCAGCGGGCCAGCCGTACCGCGTCGGCCAGCGAGGTGCGGGCACGGTTCGCCAGGTCCGCCGTGGCGGGGGTGCCCGCCGGGGGCCGGGTGGCCGGCCGGGTTCGCCGGTCGGTCACCGCCTTGCGCGCCGTGGCCACGGAGCGCGGGGAGACGAGTCGGAGTCTGGAGTCGCGAGCCAACTGCTCATCAGGCTTTCGGGACGTCACGGAAGCAGTCTCGCCCGTCACTGGCCGAAAGCCCAAACGGAACGGGTCGTTTCCACAGGTCACGGGGTGGAGGAACCGGGACAGACCGCCCACCCTGTCCCGTCCGCCACACCGCCTTCACTCCAGCGCCACAGGACGCCTCCCGTAACGCCTCTTCTGTGGAGCCGTGGCGGCCCCGTGTGAAGGTCACATGAGGGGGGTGAGGAAGCGCCGCAGCGCCTCCTCGTAGCGGGCCGGGTCGGCGTTCCACATCGCCCCGTGGGCGGCGTCCCGGACCGTGTGCAGGGTGACGAGGTCGGGCCTGGCGGCGGCGAGCCGGCGGGAGGGCTCCCAGGGGGCGAGGGTGTCGTCGGGCCCGTGGAAGAGCAGGACGGGGACGCGGAGCGCGCCCGGGTCCGCGAACGGCGCCCGGTGGTCGGCGCGCAGCCCGGCGCGGCCCTCGGCGGCGCGGACGGCGAGCGGGAGCAGCGGGGCCGGGGTGCGGCGGGCCGCGGCGAGGTTGCGCAGCGTCGTGTGCCAGTCGAGGACGGGCGAGTCGAGCACCAGCCCGGAGATCCGCCCGGCCAGCGCCGACCGCTCGACGGCGCGCACGGCCATGGCGGCGCCCGTGGACCAGCCGTGCAGGACGACGCGGCGGGCCCCGTAGCGCAGGGCGTAGCGGATGGCGGCGTCCAGGTCCCGCCACTCGGACTCGCCGAGGTGGCCGAGGCCGTCCGGGGAGGCGGGGGCGCCGAGGTCGCCCCGGTAGCCGAGGGAGAGCACGGGCAGCCGGAGGCGGTGCAGGAAGGGCATGACCACCATCGGGTGCTCCCGTCCGGCGCCGAGGCCGTGGACGGTGATCACCCAGGTCCCGCGGGCCCCGGGGACGAACCAGGCGGGGAGGGGGCCGAGCTCGCCGGGGACGTCCACGTCGGCGTGCTCCAGGCCGAGGGCGGTGCGCGGGTTGCCGGAGTACACCTGTGGGGTGAGGGTGACGCGGGTGCCGGGTTCGAGGGCGCCGTGGGTGACGCGCAGGAGGCGGCGCACGACGGTGGCCGGGTCGTGCGGGACCCCGTCGAGGACCGGCCCGACGGCGGCGTGCAGACCGGGCGCGATCAGCCCGTGGACGCCGGGGCGCAGGGAGGCCAGCGAGCGGGTGAGCACCACCCGGCCCCCGTCGGCGGAGTGGACGCTGAGGCGGGGGCCGCCGGGCAGGGGGCGGCCGGGTTCGGAGCGCAGGGCGGCATCGGCGGCGTACCGGCCGGCCAGGGCCGCGGCCGCTCCGGCACCGATCAGGGTCGTCGTGACGGCAGCGGCCGTCGCAGTGGCGGTACGCACCGCTCCAGTGTCGGCGCGCGGGGTCACGACGGCCACCGGAGGGCGCCGCGCCGGGCGGAGTGATCTAGCTCTCTTTCGCCGTCGCGGAAGGGTGCCGCAGCGGGCCGCGGAGCCCCGCCGACAGGTTCCGTTTACCGGGTCCTGACGTGCATGAATGGCGATAACTACGAAAGAATCGGGACGAAGGGCCTGATGGGAGGCCCACAAGGGACACCACCCCGCCCGAGTCAGTTCATCTTCCGTTCACCCAGGTTGCCTACGGTCGGCGAGCCACTGACGCCAAACAGAAGCCTGGGTAAATGGAGCACATAACGCTTCTCCTCGGGATCGTGATCATCACCGCTCTCGTGTTCGACTTCACGAACGGTTTCCACGACACAGCCAACGCGATGGCGACCACCATCTCGACCGGCGCCCTCAAGCCCAAGACGGCGGTGGCCATGTCCGCCGTGCTCAACCTCGTCGGCGCGTTCATGTCCGTGGAGGTCGCCAAGACGATCTCCAAGGGTCTCGTCAACGAACAGGGCATCCAGCCCGAAGTGATCTTCGCCGCGCTCGTCGGCGCGATCCTCTGGAACCTGGTCACCTGGCTGGTCGGACTGCCCTCCAGCTCCTCCCACGCCCTGATGGGCGGCCTGATCGGTGCCGCGGTCGCCTCCGCCGGCCTCGGCGCGGTCAACGGCGGCGTCGTCGTCACCAAGGTGCTCATCCCGGCGGTCGCCGCCCCGATCGTGGCCGGTGTGGCCTCGATGCTGGCCGCGAAGGTCACGTACAAGCTGAACGGCAAGGTCGGCGAGAAGACCTCCGCGAAGGGCTACAAGGCGGGCCAGATCGCTTCCGCCGGCCTCGTCTCCCTGGCGCACGGCACCAACGACGCGCAGAAGACGATGGGCATCATCACCCTGGCCCTGGTCGCCGGCGGCGCCCTCGCCCCCGGCTCGAACCCCCCGGTGTGGGTCATCGTCTCCGCCGGCATGGCGATCGCGATGGGCACCTACCTGGGCGGCTGGCGCATCATCCGCACCCTGGGCAGCGGCCTGACCGACCTGCAGCCGCAGCAGGGCTTCGCCGCCCAGACCTCGGCCGCGAGCGTCATCCTGGCCTCCTCCCACCTCGGCTTCTCCCTCTCCACCACCCACGCCTGCTCCGGCGCGGTGATGGGCGCGGGCCTGGGCCGCAAGGGCGGCGTGGTCCGCTGGTCCACCGCCACCCGCATGTTCGCCGCGTGGGGCCTGACCCTGCCGGCCGCCGCCCTGGTCTCCGCGGGCGCCGAACTGGTCATGCGCACGGGTGACGTCGGCGTCGCCGCCGTCGCGCTCTTCCTGGTCGGCTCCTGCGTCGCCATCTGGCTGATCTCGCGCCGTCAGGTCGTCGACCACACCAACGTCACCGGCGCCGCCGCCGACGAGGCCGAGGAGCCCGGCGTGGTCACCACGGCCATCGCCGCCGTGGTCGTCCCCCCGGCCGCCGGCACCACGGCCGCGGTGACCGACGAGGACCTCAAGGCCACCATCCCGGCCGTCACGGCGACCCCGACGGCCCCGGCGGCTCCGGCCGCCGCGGTCTGACCCCGAGAACGACAGAGGAATCGGCAGTATGAAGATCGACTGGGCAGCACTCGGCTCCGTCTTCGGGGTCAGCCTCTCCGCGACCGTCGCCCTCGTGGCCCTGTTCAGCCTGGGTCTGGTGGGCCTCTCCAAGCACGAGGCCGCCACCGAGCAGGGCGGCACCGCCGCCCTGGCCCGCAGCGGCGCCTACGCCTGCTTCGCGCTCTGCGCGGCGGCCGTGGCCTACGCGATCTACCTGATCGTCGGCTGAGACCCACCCCGTCTCCGCCCGGCGACACCGCGTACGAAGGCTCCCCCCGGGAATCCCCGGGGGGAGTTTTCGCGTACCCGCGGCCCCGGCAGGCCCCGGCCGCCCGTCGGCCCTCCCCCGTCCCACCGCAGGTCAACGGTAAGTTGACGGGCGTTCTCGGACCGTGGTGGACTGCCCGAGCCAATACGGCGGCATGGAGAGGAAGTCCGGTGGGAATCCGGCGCGGTCCCGCCACTGTCACCGGGGAACGCACGCGGCGCGTGCGCCCCGGGAGCCAGGAACTCTCGCCGCCGGACACGTCGAACCAGGGCGCGGACCCTGAGTGAGGACCTACCTGCCACCATGCGTGCCGACCGCGTCTTCGCGTACGGCGTCACGGCGGGGCTGATCGGCGACCGGATCCTCGGGGATCCCCGCCGTGGGCACCCCGTGGCCGCCTTCGGACGAGCCGCCGCCGCCGTGGAGCGCGCCCTGTGGCGCGACGACCGCGCCCGGGGCGTCCTGCACACCCTCGTATGCGCCGGCGGGGCCGCCGCCGTCGGAGCGCTGGGCGCGCGCGCCGTGCGCTCCCGGCCCGCGGCCGCCCGGATCGCCCTGACCGCCGCGGCCACCTGGGCCGTCGTCGGCGGCACCAGCCTGGGCCGGGAGGCCCGCGCCATCGGCGGGGCGCTGGCCGCCGGGGACACCGAGGTGGCCCGCGAGCGCCTCCCCCACCTGTGCGGGCGCGACCCCCAGGCCCTCGACGGAGCGCAGATGGCCCGGGCCGTCGTGGAGTCCGTCGCGGAGAACACCTCCGACGCGGTCGTCGGGGCCCTGGTGTGGGGGGCCGTCGCCGGGGTGCCCGGGCTGCTGGCCTTCCGCGCGGTGAACACCCTGGACGCGATGGTCGGGCACAAGTCGCCCCGCCACCTGCGCTACGGCTGGGCCTCGGCCCGCCTCGACGACCTCGCCGGCTGGCCCGGGGCCCGGCTGACGGCCCTCGCCGCCGTGGCCGCCGGCCCCGACCGGCGGGGCGCCGTACGGGCCTGGCGCGCGGACGCCGCCGCCCACCCGAGCCCCAACGCCGGCCCGGTCGAGGCCTCCTTCGCCGGCGCGCTCGGCGTCCGGCTGGGCGGGACCCTCTCCTACGCGGGACGGGTCGAGCACCGGGCCGTGCTCAACGGGGAGCGGGGGCGGCCGGTGGAGGTCGCCGACATCGAACGGGCGGTACGGCTGTCGCGGCGGGTGACCTGGCTGGCGCTGGGCGCCTGCGTGGCGGTCCGCTGCGCCGTGGCCGGGGCGGCGAAGACCACGAGGACCGCGACTACCGCGACTACCGCGACGACCGCGACGACCGCGACGACGAAAAGGGGACGGGCATGAGCGGCACACGGCGCGGCGGCGGACTGCTGGTCGCGGGGACGACCTCCGACGCGGGCAAGAGCGTGGTCACGGCGGGCATCTGCCGCTGGCTGGCCCGCCAGGGCGTCAAGGTGGCCCCGTTCAAGGCGCAGAACATGTCGCTCAACTCGTTCGTGACCCGCGAGGGCGCGGAGATCGGCCGGGCCCAAGCGATGCAGGCCCAGGCCGCACGGGTCGAACCGACCGCGCTGATGAACCCGGTCCTGCTCAAGCCGGGCAGCGACCGCAGCAGCCAGGTGGTGCTGCTGGGCAAGCCGGTGGGCGAGATGAGCGCCCGCGGCTACCACGGCGGCCGCCAGGAGCAGCTCCTCGGCATCGTCACGGACTGCCTGGAGCAGCTGCGGGGCACGTATGACGCCGTGATCTGCGAGGGGGCGGGCAGTCCGGCCGAGATCAACCTGCGCCGGACCGACATCGTGAACATGGGCATCGCGCGGGCCGCGCGGTTCCCTGTCGTCGTCGTCGGCGACATCGACCGGGGCGGGGTCTTCGCCTCGTTCTTCGGGACGACGGCGCTGCTGTCGCCCGAGGACCAGTCGCTGATCGCCGGGTACGTGGTCAACAAGTTCCGCGGTGACGTGTCCCTGCTGGAGCCGGGCATGGAGATGCTGCGGTCCCTCACGGGGCGGGCCACGTACGGGGTCCTTCCGTTCCGGCACGGGCTGGGCATCGACGAGGAGGACGGGCTGCGGGTCTCGCTGCGCGGCGCGGTCCGCGAGTCGGTCGTCGCCCCGCCGGTCGGCGAGGACGTGCTGCGGGTCGCGGTGTGCGCGGTGCCGCTGATGTCGAACTTCACGGACGTCGACGCGCTCGCGGCGGAACCCGGCGTGGTCGTGCGGTTCGTGGACCGGGCCGAGGAACTGGCCGACGCGGACCTGGTCGTCGTCCCGGGTACGCGCGGCACGGTCAAGGCGCTGGAGTGGCTGCGGGAGCGGGGGCTGGCCGACGCGCTGGCCCGGCGCGCCGCCGAGGGGCGTCCGGTGCTGGGCATCTGCGGCGGGTTCCAGGTGCTCGGCGAGCGGATCTCGGACGACGTCGAGTCCCGGGCGGGCGAGGTGGAGGGCCTCGGGCTGCTGCCGGTGCGCGTGCGGTTCGCCGTCGAGAAGACCCTGGCCCGGCCGGAGGGTTCGGCGCTGGGCGAGGAGGTCTCCGGGTACGAGATACACCACGGGGTGGCCGAAGTCCTGGGCGGCGAGCCGTTCCTGGACGGGTGCCGGGTCGGACCGGTGTGGGGCACGCACTGGCACGGCTCCCTGGAGTCGGACGGCTTCCGCCGCGCGTTCCTCCGCGAGGTGGCCGCCGCCGCGGGCCGCCGCTTCGTCCCGGCGCCGGACACGTCGTTCGCCGCGCTGCGGGAGGAGCAGCTGGACCTGCTCGGGGACTTGATCGAGGAGCACGCCGACACGGATGCGCTGCTGCGGCTGATCGAGTCCGGCGCCCCGGCGGGCCTCCCGTTCCTTCCCCCGGGCGCGCCGTGACGGCCCGGGCCCTGCGGGGCTGCTCCCCTACCCGCCCCTCTCCCGCTCACCGGGGGCTCCGCCCCCGGACCCCCGGTCCTCAAACGCCGGACGGGCTGAATCGGACCCGCACCCGCACAGAAGGAGTGAGCAACCCATGAGCACGCCCTACCCGTTCACCGCAGTGGTCGGCCAGGCCGACCTGCGGCTGGCGCTCCTGCTCAACGCCGTGAGCCCGGCGGTCGGCGGTGTGCTCGTACGCGGTGAGAAGGGGACCGCCAAGTCCACCGCCGTGCGCGCGCTCTCCGCCCTGCTCCCGCACGTGGACGTCGTCCCCGGCTGCCGGTTCTCCTGCGCGCCCGCCGCGCCGGACCCCGCCTGCCCCGACGGCCCGCACGAGCCCGGCCCCGGCACCGACCGGCCCGCACGGATGGTCGAGCTGCCCGTCGGGGCCTCCGAGGACCGCCTCGTCGGCGCCCTCGACATCGAACGCGCCCTCGCCGAGGGCGTGAAGGCCTTCGAGCCCGGCCTGCTGGCCGACGCGCACCGCGGGATCCTCTACGTCGACGAGGTCAACCTCCTCCACGACCACCTGATCGACCTCCTCCTCGACGCGGCCGCGATGGGCGCCTCCTACGTGGAGCGCGAGGGCGTCTCCGTGCGTCACGCGGCCCGCTTCCTCCTCGTCGGCACCATGAACCCGGAGGAGGGCGAGCTGCGGCCGCAGCTCCTCGACCGGTTCGGGCTGACCGTGGAGGTCGCCGCCTCCCGTGAGCCCGCGCAGCGCGTCGAGGTGGTGCGCCGCCGGCTCGCGTACGAGGACGATCCCGCGGGCTTCGCCGCCCGCTGGGCCGGCGACGAGAGCGAGGTCCGCGCCCGGGTGGTGGCCGCGCGGGCGCTGCTCCCGCAGGTGGCGCTCGGGGACACGGCGCTCCTCCAGATCGCCGCCACCTGCGCCGGGTTCGAGGTCGACGGCATGCGCGCCGACATCGTGATGGCCCGTACGGCCACCGCCCTGGCGGCCTGGGCCGGGCGGACCTCCGTCCGCAAGGAGGACGTCCGGCAGGCGGCACTGCTGGCGCTGCCGCACCGCCGCCGGCGCAACCCCTTCGACGCGCCCGGACTGGACGAGGACAAGCTCGACGAGATCCTCGACGGCTTCCCCGACGAGGAGCCGGAACCGGAACCCGAGCCCGACCCGGAGCCGGAGGGCCCGGACGACAACGGCGGCGGGGACGGCGGCGGAGACGGCGGCAACGGCGGCGGAGACGGCGGCGGGGTGCCCCCGCAGGGCGGCGGCCCCGAGACCGGGCACGCGCCCGACACCCCGCAGGAGGCCCCCGAGGCGCAGCCCTCCGCCCCCCAGGGCGGGGCCGGCGCCGCCGAGCAGGCCGCCGTGGCGGCCGCCGAGCCGTTCCGCACCAAGATGCTCAGCGTGCCCGGACTCGGTGAGGGCGCGGCCGGCCGGCGCTCGCGGGCCCGTACCGCGCACGGCCGCACCACCGGCGCGCAGCGCCCCCGGGGGCAGCTGACGAAGCTGCACCTGGCGGCCACCGTGCACGCGGCCGCCCCGCACCAGAAGGCGCGCGGGCGCTCCGGCCCGGGGCTCGTGGTGCGCAAGGACGACCTGCGGCAGGCGACCCGCGAGGGCCGCGAGGGCAACCTGGTGCTGTTCTGCGTCGACGCCTCCGGCTCGATGGCGGCGCGGCAGCGGATGGGCGCCGTCAAGGGCGCCGTGCTCTCCCTGCTGCTCGACGCCTACCAGCGCCGGGACAAGGTCGGTCTGATCACCTTCCGCGGGGCCGGCGCCGAGCTGGCGCTGCCGCCCACCTCCTCGGTGGACGCGGCCGCGGCCCGGCTGGAGAAGCTGCCGACCGGCGGCCGCACCCCCCTCGGCGCGGGCCTGCTCAAGGCCCACGAGGTGCTGCGGATCGAGCGGCTGCGGGACCCCTCGCGCCGCCCCCTGCTGGTGGTCGTCACCGACGGGCGGGCCACCTCGGCCGGGTCCGTCGGCGGCGACCCGCGCGAGCTGTCGGGGCGCAGCGCCCGGCTGCTGGCCGCCGAGGGCGTCACCTCGGTGGTGGTGGACTGCGAGTCCGGGCCGGTGCGGCTGGGGCTCGCGGGGGCGCTGGCCGCCGATCTGGGCGCGCCCGCGGTGACCCTCGACGGCCTGCGGGCCGACTCGCTGGCCGGGCTCGTCAAGAACGTACGTACCGCAGTGACCCACGAGACCTCATGGAGGGCCGCGTAATGCCGCAGGGACAGCCGACCGTCGTTCCGGACGACGGGCTCACGACGCGTCAGCGCCGCAACCGTCCGCTCGTCTTCGTCCACACCGGCCCCGGCAAGGGCAAGTCGACGGCCGCGTTCGGGCTGGCGCTGCGCGCCTGGAACCAGGGCTGGCCGATCGGGGTGTTCCAGTTCGTCAAGTCGGCGAAGTGGAAGGTCGGCGAGGAGAACGCGCTGAAGGTGCTGGGCGCCTCCGGCGAAGGCGGCTCCGTCGTCTGGCACAAGATGGGCGAGGGCTGGTCCTGGGTCCAGCGCGACGCGCAGCTCGACAACGAGCAGGCGGCGAAGGAGGGCTGGGAGCAGGTCAAGCGCGACCTGGCCGCCGAGACGCACCGGCTGTACGTGCTCGACGAGTTCGCGTATCCGATGCACTGGGGCTGGATCGACGTGGACGAGGTGATCGAGGTGCTCCGGAGTCGCCCCGGTACCCAGCACGTGGTCATCACCGGCCGCAACGCCCCTGAGAAGCTGGTGGAGTTCGCGGACCTGGTCACCGAGATGACCAAGGTCAAGCACCCGATGGACGCCGGCCAGAAGGGCCAGAAGGGCATCGAGTGGTGATCTCGTCCACTGTGCCGCGGCTGGTCGTCGCCGCGCCGTCCTCCGGCAGCGGCAAGACCACCGTGGCGACGGGCCTGATGGCGGCCTTCGCGGAGCGCGGCCTGGCCGTGTCCCCGCACAAGGCCGGCCCCGACTACATCGACCCCGGCTACCACGCGCTGGCCACGGGCCGGCCGGGGCGCAACCTCGACGCGTTCATGTGCGGGCCGGAGCTGGTGGCCCCGCTGTTCGCGCACGGGGCCGCCGGCTGCGACCTCGCGGTGGTCGAGGGCGTGATGGGGCTGTACGACGGGGCCGCGGGGCGGGGCGAGCTGGCGTCGACGGCGCAGGTGGCGAAGCTGCTGCGGGCGCCGGTGGTGCTGGTGGTGGACGCCTCCTCGCAGTCCCGTTCGGTGGCGGCGCTGGTGCACGGCTTCGCCTCGTTCGACCCCCGGGTGCGCCTCGGCGGGGTGATCCTGAACAAGGTGGGCTCCGACCGGCACGAGGTGATGCTCCGGGAGGCGCTGGAGGAGGCGGGGATGCCGGTCCTCGGCGTGCTGCGGCGTGCTCCGCAGGTGGCGACCCCGTCCCGGCACCTGGGCCTGGTCCCGGTGGCGGAACGGCGCGCCGACGCCCTGGCGGCGGTGGCGGCCCTGGCGGACCAGGTCCGCGCGGGATGCGACCTCGACGCCCTGCTGGCGCTGGCGCGGTCCGCGCCGGCGCTGGAGTGCGAGCCGTGGTCGCCCGGCACCGCTTTGCTCCCCCACCCCGCCCCTTCCCGCCCCGGCGACGGCGCCGCGCCGTACGGACGCCCTTTCATCGCCGTAGCCGGCGGCCCGGCGTTCACGTTCTCGTACGCCGAGCACGCGGAGCTGCTGCGCGCCGCCGGTGCGGAGGTGGTCACCTTCGACCCCCTCCGGGACGAGGCGCTGCCCGAGGGCACGAGCGGCCTCGTGATCGGCGGCGGGTTCCCCGAGGTGTACGCCCCGGAGCTGTCGGCGAACGAGCCGCTCCGCGCCGCGGTGGCGGCCTTCGCCGCGGCCGGCGGGCCGGTCGCGGCGGAGTGCGCCGGGCTGCTGTACCTGGCGCGTTCGCTGGACGGGAAGCCCATGTGCGGAGTGCTCGACGCCGACGCCCGGATGTCGGAGCGGCTCACGCTCGGCTACCGGGAGGCGGTGGCGGTGTCGGACAGCCCGCTCGCGGCGGCCGGCACCCGGCTGCGGGGCCACGAGTTCCACCGGACGGTGGTCGAGCCGGGCGCGGGGGCCTCGCCGGCGTGGGGGTTCACGCACCCCGAACGCCGCGTCGAGGGCTTCGTCCAGGGCGGCGTGCACGCCAGCTACCTGCACACGCACTGGGCGGCGCAGCCGTCGGTGGCCTCCCGCTTCGCGGCGGCCGCGGCGGACTTCGCGGCGGGCGCGGCGGCCCCAGCGGCCGGCCCGTGACTCCGGACGGGTCCGTCCGCTCAGTCCGCGAGCCCGACCACCAGCCAGATCCCGGCCACCCCGCCCACCGTGCACAGCAGCGTGGACAGGGCGGGGTGGCTGTGGTGGGCCTCGGGCAGGATCTCGGCCGCCGCCAGGTACAGCAGGACCCCGCCGAAGAATCCGAGGTACGCGCCGAGGGGTTCCTCCGGAAGGGTGAACAGCGCGGTGGACGCGGCGCCCACGACGGGTGCCGCGGCGTCCGCGAAGAGCATGATCAGGGCCTTGCGGCGGGCGTTCCCGTACAGCCGGGTAAGGGTGTAGGTGTTGAACCCGTCGGCGAAGTCGTGGGTGATGACGGCCAGCGCGACGGCCACGCCCATCCCGCCGCCGACCTGGAAGGCGACGCCGAGGGCGACCCCGTCGGCGAGGCTGTGGCCGACCATCGCCGCGGCGGCGGTGAGTCCTACCTGCGGGACGCGGCCGCCGTGTTCGCCGCCGTGACCTGCGCCGTTGCTCCCGCCGTGGGCGGCCTGCCGTACCGCGAGCAGGCGTTCCAGGAGGTGGGCGGCGAGGAAGCCGGCCACGAAGAGCAGCAGGGCGAGCGGGACGCCGAAGACCTCCTCCCCGGCGGCGTGCAGGGCCTCCGGGAGCAGGTCCAGGCCCACGACGCCGAGCATCAGCCCGCCCGCCAGACCCAGTACGAGGTGGCGGCGGTCGGTGACGCGTTGCGCCGTCCAGCCGCCCGCCAGCGTCATCAGGAACGCGCCCAGAGCCACGATCAGCGCCATGTGCCCCTGGATACCTACTGGCGGCGCCGCGCGCACTTCCGCCGCGCGGGCGGCGGGGGTCACCGTGATGACGGCAGAAGACAGACGACGGACACCAGTACGGAGGGAGGACCCCGGTGGGCGAGTACGTGACGCGGCTGGTGGTCGGGGTCGGGGGACGCGCGGGGGTCTCCGTGGCGGAGGTCTGCGCGCTGGTCGAGGAGACCCTGCGCGGGGCCGGTCTGACCGCCGGGGCGGTGACGGCGCTGGCGACGGTGGACTCGAAGACGCTGGAGCCCGGGATCGCGGGCGCGGCGGAACGTTTCGGCGTGCCGTTGGTGGGCTACCCCGCCGCGGAGCTGGCACGGATCCCCGTACCGCACCCGTCGCCGGCGGTGCGCGAGGCGGCCGGGACCGCCTCGGTGGCGGAGGCGGCGGCGCTGGCGGGGGGCGGGGAGCTCCTCGTGCCCAAGCGGCGGTCGGTGGCGGCGACCTGCGCGGTGGCCACCGCCGAGGAGCACGACCTGCGCCACCACGGGGACGCGGAGGTGGCCGACGCGGGCGGGGCGCTCGTGGACCTGGCGGTGAACGTACGGTCGGACACGCCGCCGGCGTGGCTCAAGGAGCGCATCGCGGCCTCCCTCGGGGACCTCGCGGCCTACCCGGACGGCCGGGCGGCGCGGGCCGCCGTGGCCGGGCGGCACGGGCTGCCGGTCGAGCGGGTGCTGCTGACGGCGGGCGCGGCGGAGGCGTTCGTACTGATCGCGCGGGCGCTGGACGCACGGCGGCCGGTGGTGGTGCACCCGCAGTTCACCGAGCCGGAGGCGGCCCTGCGGGACGCCGGACACCGGGTGGAGCGCGTGGTGCTGCGGCCCGAGGACGGGTTCCGGCTGGACCCGGCGGCGGTCCCGGAGGAGGCGGACCTGGTGGTGGTGGGCAACCCCACGAACCCGACGTCGGTCCTGCACCCGGCGGCGACGCTGGCCGCGCTGGCCCGGCCGGGGCGGATCCTGGTGGTGGACGAGGCCTTCATGGACGCCGTCCCGGGCGAGCGGGAGGCGCTGGCCGGACGGATGGACGTGCCGGGGCTGGTGGTGCTGCGGAGCCTGACGAAGACGTGGGGGCTGGCGGGGCTGCGGATCGGCTACGTGCTGGCCGAGCCGGAGGTCATCGCGAAGCTGGCGGCTGCGCAGCCGCTGTGGCCGGTGTCGACGCCGGCGCTGGTGGCGGCGGAGGCGTGCGTGGCGCCGGAGGCGCTGGAGGAGGCGGAGGCCGCGGCGCGCCGGGTCGCGGTGGACCGGGCGCACCTGCTGGCGGGGCTGGCGGAGTTCGAGGAGGTCACGGTCGCGGGGGTGGCCGAGGGCCCGTTCGTCCTGATCCGGATCCGCGGCGCGGCGGAGGTGCGCACTCGGCTGCGGGCGCTGGGGTTCGCGGTGCGCAGGGGGGACACGTTCCCGGGGCTGGACGGGTCGTGGCTGCGGCTGGCGGTCCGCGACCGGGCGACGACGGGCCGCCTCCTCCAGGCCCTGGACCACGCCCTCGCGCTGGCCGCGCCGTAACGGGAGGCGGGGTTTCCTGGGGCTCCGCCCCAGACCCCGCGCCTCAAACGCCGGCGGGGCTGTCAATAGCCCGCGCGGCGTTTGAGCGCACCGGGCGCGGAGCGCACGGAACAGGTCCGGGCAGCGCCCGGGGAACGGTGGAAGGGCGGGTAGGGGACAGCCCCCGCAGGGCCCCGGAGGGCGCGTGCGGCGGGTCGCGCCTAGCATGGCGGCGGGACAAACCATCTACGGGGGACGGGACATGAGGGCGGCGACGCGAATAACCATGGGGCTGCTGGCCGTGGGGGTGGTCGGCGCCGCGGTGTACGCGGTACCCACCCTCCTGGACAGGGGCGGCGCCGCCACCGAACAGCGCCTCCAGGGCCGGCAGGACCCGGGCGGGAAGGCCGTCCAGGGCGGGAAGCCGTTCACCCTCGTCGCGACCGGCGACATCATCCCGTACCCGTCCATCATCCAGCGCGCCGCGGACGACGCCGGCGGCGACGGGTACGACTTCCGGAAGATACTCGCGGGCGTCAAGCCCATCGTCTCCGCCGCCGACCTGGCGATATGCCACCACGAGATACCGTACGGAAAGCCCGGGGGCCCCTACACCGGCTATCCCGCCTTCAAGGCTCCCCACCAACTGGCCGACGCCCTCAAGGACGCCGGGTACGACAGTTGCTCCACCGCCTCGAACCACACCCTCGACGACGGGTTCGAGGGCCTCTCCCGGACCCTGGACCACCTCGACCGCGTCGGCCTCAAGCACGTCGGCTCCGCCCGCAGCGCCGACGAGGCCAAGGCGCCGGCCGTGCTCGCCGCCGGCGGGGCGACGGTCGCCCAGTTGGACTACACGTACGGCACGAACGGGATCCCGCTGCCGGCCGGCAAGCCGTGGGCCGTCAACCTCATCGACCAGGCCCGGATCATCGCCGACGCCCGCGCGGCCCGGGCGGCCGGCGCGCACGTCGTCATCCTCGGCGTCCACTGGGGCACCGAGTGGCAGACCGCCCCCGACCAGCAGCAGAAGGAACTGGCCCAGGCGGTGACGGCCTCGCGCGGGGCGGACGGCCTCCCCGACATCGACCTGGTCATCGGCACGCACAACCACGTGCCGCAGCCCTACGAGAAGATCAACGGCACCTGGGTCGTCTACGGCATGGGCGACCAGGTCGCCAGCTTCTACGAGGCCGAGAAGGCACGCGGCAACATGTCGTCCATCCCCCGGTTCACCTTCGCCCCGGCGGCCGCGCACCCGGGCCGCTGGGAGGTGGTCAAGGCCGAGTACCTGACCCAGTACTCGGACATGGGGCCGCCGTTCCGCGTCGTCTGCGCCTCCTGCGCGCAGACGGACGGGGCCGGCGTCCCGGCCGCCAAGCAGGCCGAGTACGCCCGGGTGGACAAGGAGGTCACCTCGGCCGTGACCTCGCGGGGCGCGGCCGGCCAGGGTCTGACGCACGCGACCCGCTGACGGGGGCGAACGGGCGGCGGGCCGGCCGGCCGCCTCCGCTCGTTACGAGCTGCGCCCGCGCCGCGTCAGGGCGAGCGCGCCCGCGCCGGCGCCCAGCAGCAGCAGCGCGCCGCCCGCGACCCACGGGGTGAGCGAACCGGCCCCGGTCTCGGCGAGGTCGGCCTGGGCGGGGGTGGAGGCGGCGGTCTGCGCCTTGACGTCCGGCTTGGGCGCGGGCTCCGCGGCCGGCTTCGGGGACTCGCAGTGCGCCTCCGCGAGGACGACCTCGCCGTCGACCTGTGCGACGTTGAGGTTCAGCGGGTTCACCGACACCTTCAGGCGGAGCGCGGCCGCCGCGGCGGTGGTGGAGGTGGTCTGCGTGCCGGAGAGCTCCAGGGAGACCAGGCCGACCCCGGGGACCTCGACCTTGGTGGGGCCGCCGGCCGTCAGGGTGACCTTCTTGCCCAGGGCGGTGACGGTGCCGAGGACGTCGGAGGTGGCGACCGGCTTCACGCCCGCCTCGCAGACGGCCTTGGAGGTGACCTGCTCCACCTCGACGAGGGAGAGTGCGGGCAGGCCCGGGACGTGGACCCGGGCGTGGGCGAGGTTCGCCTCGGCCCGGGCGCCCTTGGCGTCGGCGGTCGCCTTGGCGGTGGCGGCGTCCGCCGTGAGCACGTTCACCGGCCGGCCCTGCTCGGCTCCGTCGAGGGTCACGGTGAGGGCCGTCTTCTGGGCCGTGGCCGGGGCGCCGACCTCGTTGAGGGTGGCCTTCAGCGGGACGTGCACGGCCTTGTCGAGCAGGCCCACGTCCAGGCCGGCGCGCAGGACGACGGCTCCGGAGGTGCCCTGGCCGCCGCCGCTGCCGCCGTCGGTGGCGAGGGCGGGGGGCGCGGTGAGCAGGGCGACGGCCCCCGTGGCGAGCAGGACGGCCGCGGGCAGGCGGAAGGTGTTGCCGTTCAAGGTGGTGGAACCCCCGGGGAGATGGGTGCCGTCGCGGCGCCAATGGGGGACATCGCGCACGCCGACGGCTTCGACGCCCGAAATCTTTACGCACGGTGAGTGAACGGGCAGCCACCTGACGTGAGTTCACCCCAACGGGTGGTTTCCATGCGTGTATTCGATTTGTCGCGCCCCACACGGCACAGGAGTTCCCTCGGATCTCAGGACCGGGGTGCCCACCGCTGCTTTTCGGACATCTTCAACGACGGCCGGGGGTCCCGCGTAACGCCCCGTCAACCCCGCGCCGCCACCGGCCCGCCGTACCGGCTCAGGCGCGGACCGCCCCGTCCACCACCACCCGCTCCGGCTGCGCCAGTACCCGTACGTCCTCGCGCGGGTCGGAGCCGTAGACCACCAGGTCGGCGGGCGCGCCCTCGGCCAGGCCGGGCCGGCCGAGCCACTCGCGGGCCGCCCAGGCCGTCGCGGAGAGGGCGTCGAGCGCCGGGATCCCCGCCTTCACCAGCTCCTGGACCTCGGCGGCCACCAGCCCGTGCGGCAGGGAGCCGCCCGCGTCCGTGCCGACGTACACCCCGACGCCCGCGTCCCATGCCGCGCGGACGGTGTCGTAGCGCCGCTCGTGAAGCCTGCGCATGTGCGCCGACCAGCGGGGGAACTTCGCCTCGCCGCCCGCCGCCAGCTTCGGGAACGTGGCGATGTTGACGAGCGTGGGCACGATCGCGACCCCGCGCTCGGCGAAGAGCGGGATGGTGTCCTCGGTCAGCCCGGTGGCGTGCTCGACGCAGTCGATGCCCGCCTCGACCAGGTCGCGCAGCGAGTCCTCGGCGAAGCAGTGCGCGGTGACCCGGGCGCCCAGCCGGTGCGCCTCGGCGATGGCCGCCTCGGCCTCGGCGCGCGGCCAGCAGGCCGTCAGGTCGCCGGCCTCGCGGTCGATCCAGTCCCCCACCAGCTTGACCCAACCGTCACCGCGCCGGGCCTCCCGGGCCACGTACTCGACGAGCTGCGGCGGCTCGATCTCGTGCGCGTAGTTGCGGATGTAGCGGCGGGTGCGGGCGATGTGCCGGCCCGCCCGGATGATCTTCGGGAGGTCCTCGCGGTCGTCGATCCAGCGGGTGTCGGAGGGGGAGCCCGCGTCGCGGATGAGCAGGGTGCCGGCGTCCCGGTCGGTGAGGGCCTGCGCCTCGGCGGTCGCGGCGTCGACGGGGCCGTGGGCGTCGAGGCCGACGTGACAGTGCGCGTCGACGAGTCCCGGCAGGACCCAGCCGGTGACGGTGGTGACCTCGCGGGCGGCGGCCGGCCGCTCGTAGGTGATCCGTCCGCCGACGACCCAGAGCTCGTCACGGACCTCGTGGGGCCCGACGAGCACGCGTCCCTTCACATGGAGCACACCCTCGTGATCACTCATGTCCGCACTGTACGTGCGCGCTGGGTAGGCTCGGCCGGTGACCCCGGACGAAGAGAGCACCGCCGTGACCCACCCCCTGCTGGACCTTCCGCCGCTGACCGCCGAGCACTTCGCCGCCATCGAGCGGGGCGTCTCGCGGCTGCTGGACACCCGGCACGACGTGGTGATCACCCAGGGCGAGGCGCTGCTGCCGCTGGAGGGGTGCATCCGCTCGGGGGCGCGTCCGGGTTCGACCGCGCTGAACGTGGTCACCGGCCCGTACGGGACCACGTTCGGCAACTGGCTGCGCGACGCCGGGGCGAACGTGGTGGACCTGGCGGTGCCCTTCGACACGGCGGTGAGCGGGGAGCAGGTGGCCCGGGCGCTGGCGGAGCACCCGGAGATCGACTTCGTCTCGCTGGTGCACGCCGAGGCGGCCACCGGCAACACCAACCCGGTCGCGGAGATCGGCGAGGCCGTACGGGCCCACGGGGCGCTGTTCATGCTGGACGCGGTCGCCTCGGTGGGCGCCGAGCCGCTGCTGCCGGACGCGTGGGGCGTGGACCTGTGCGTGATCGGCGGGCAGAAGGCGATGGGCGGCCCGGCGGGGGTCTCGGCGGTGTCGGTGAGCGAGCGGGCGTGGGAGCGGTTCGCGGCCAACCCGGCCGCGCCCCGGCGCTCGTACCTCTCCCTCCTGGACTGGAAGGAGCGCTGGATCGACGGGGGCCGCAAGACGCTGCTCCACGCCCCGGCGCAGCTGGAGATGCTGGCGCTGGAGGCCTGCCTGGACCGGATCGCGGAGGAGGGCCTGGAGGGCGTCCTCGGCCGGCACGCGGCGGCGGCCCGGGCCACCCGGGCCGGTGCGGCCGCGCTCGGCCTGGCCCCGTGGGTCGGGGACCCGGCGCAGGCCGCCCCGGTGGCGACGACGCTGCGGGTGCCGGAGGCCTCGCTGGTGGTGGCCCGGGCGCTGGCGGCCGACGCGTCGGCCCCGCTCGCGGCGGGCGGCGGGGCGCTCGCGCAGGAGATGGTCCGGGTCAACCACTACGGCCCGGCGGCCTCACCCGAAGCGGTCGCGGCGTCCCTGCGCGCCCTGGCCTCGGCCCTGTCGACGGACCCGGAGGCGGCGCTGAAGGCGGCTTCGGCCGCCTGGTAGGAGGGGGTGGGCCCGCCGGGCGGCCGGGCCGCCCGTCAGCTCCAGTCGATGTCGCTCTGGCTCTCCAACGGCCGCCGCCTCTCCAGCGACTCCGGCACCACCAGCGTGTCCGCGTCGGTCATCACGTCGGGGAAGCGGATGTGGGCCTCCTTCTGGATCTCGGTGACCTTGACCTGGAACACCCGGAACTCGTCGAGGTCCAGGGATTCGGGAAGGACGAGGTTCTGCGCCAGCAGGAAGGCCTTGGCCTTGAACGTGCCCTGGTCGGAGAAGGTGATGATCTTCCAGAAGGCGCGCGGGATCTGCACGCCGCGGAAGACCCGGTCGTCCTCCTGGAAGACCGGCCCGCCGAACACGCTCACCTTGAGGTCGTCGACGTCGACGTCCTCGAACACCGCGTCCTCCAGCCTCCCCCAGAGGCCGTTGCGCCTGCTCTGGTTGAAGTCGTCCATCTGCGGAGTGATGTTCGTGTAGAAGAACGAGTCCTTGTTGGCCCGCTGCGCCTCGGGCAGCGGACCCCAGCAGAGGTCGGCGCGACGGGCGATGTGGCCGCGGTCGAGCCGGTTGGCGCTGCCGCCCGTGTAGAGGTCGTTGTCGACCTGGTCCGCGGCCGGCACGCGCGGGTCGATGACGAAGTCGAGCCCCTTGCGGCTGAGCGCCTTGATCGCACCGCCGTCTATGTTCCAGGCCACCCAGATCGCGAAGCGCCGCGGCTTGCTCAGCGCCAGCGAGAAGTGGGTGTACGGGATCACCTCGGAGCCGTCGACCCGTACGGCGGTGTCCTTGATCGAGGGGTCGAGCGACGGGGTGCCCACCTGCGCACCGAGGAAGCCGGGGTCGTATCCGACGGTCACGGACTCCGGCGAGGCGGTGGCCGGCCGGTCCAAGGTGACGTCCGGGTGCTCGACCACCGCCGTGGTGGCGGCCCCGGAGGCGGCGGACGCAGGCTTTTTGGCAGTCATCGGGGTCTCCTCCTGCGAAGGAGTCGGTGTCCCCGAGCTGGTTGAAACCGAAGCGAACTGGCGTGCCGCGAACGGGCGGAGGCGCCCGCCGTGCGCGCACGTCCAGCCTACGGCCGGGCCGCGGGGCGGGCGCGCCGAGCGGGGCGGACCGTACGGGTCAGGGCCGTGGGGCGCCCGGTACGGGAGGTACGCGGGCGCCCCGGAGGAGGGGCCGGCTGCTCAGGCCTGAGGAACGGCGCAGGCCCCGTCCGGCTCGCAGGCCTCGGCGCCGGCGGCCGGTTCGGGCAGCTCGCGGCCGGCCCAGGCCTGCTCCAGGGCCCGGGTGAACACCTCGGCGGGCTGGCCGCCGGAGATGCCGTAACGCCGGTCGAGGACGAAGAACGGGACGGCGTTGGCGCCCAGTTCGGCCGCCTCGCGCTCGTCGGCGCGGACCTCGGCGGCGTAGGCGGAGTCGTCGGCGAGGACCGCGCGGGCCTCCGCCTCGTCGAGCCCGGCCTCCACCGCGAGGGCGAGCAGCACCTCCGCGTCGAAGACCGACCGCTCCTCGGCGAAGTTGGCCCGGAAGGCCAGGTCGAGGAGTTCCACCTGGCGGCCGCGGGCGGCGGCCAGGTGGAGGAGGCGGTGGATGTCGAAGGTGTTGCCGTGGTCGCGGCCGTCGATCCGGTACTCCAGGCCCTCGGCGCGGGCGCCGGCGGCGACGTGCTCCTCCATGCCGCGCGCCTCGTCGAGGGTGCGGCCGTACTTGCGGGCGAGCATCTCCAGGACGGGGGCGGTGACGCCCTTGGCGCCGTGGGGGTCGAGCTCGAAGGACCGGTAGACGACCTCCACCTCGTCGCGGTGCGCGAACTCGGCCAGGCCCTTCTCGAAGCGGGCCTTTCCGACGTAGCACCAGGGGCAGGCGATATCGGTCCAGATCTCGACGCGCATGATCCTTCTTCTCTCCGGATTCCGGGTGGGGGCGGGGCGGGTTCCCGCCGGGCGAAACGGTTTGAGGTTCAACCATTTGCCGTCCCGTCTCATTCCCCGGACGCTTCCCCCACCTCCAGCCACAGGGTGCGGTGGGAGCCGGACGGGACGGCCGAGGGGTCGGGGCGCCAGCCGTGGGAGGCGTAGAAGGCCTGGGCGCGGACGTTGTGCTCGTAGACCTCCAGGCGGACCCGTTCGACCCCGGCCCGGCGCCAGGCGGCGAGGCAGGCGGCGTGCAGGGCGGCCCCGGTGCCCCGGCGCCAGTGGGCGGGGTCGACGTGGAGCTGGGTGAGGGTGGTCTCGCCGTCGGCGGTGAGGAAGGCGGCCACCCCGGTGATCTCCCCGTCCCGCTCGGCGCAGAAGACCCGGCCCTGGGCCTCCGGCCGTCTCACCGCCCGGGACCAGCCTTCGCGGGAGCGGGCCGACTCGGCCTCGCCCGCGTAGGCCTGCTCGGGGACGCGGCCCCGGTAGTAGGTGGCGCGCGCCCGGGTGTGCAGGGCGGCGATGGCGTCCAGGTCTTCGGGGAGTGCGGTCCTGATCATGGGAAGGGGAACGCGCCGGGAACCCCGTCGGTTCCCGGCGCGTCGCGGCCCTTCAGGCGGTGGCTACTTCTTCAGCCACGCCGCCATCATCTTCTGGGCGATGGGCGCGGCCAGCTTGCCGCCGCCGATCTCGGAGCGGTCGGTGTCCGAGTTCTCGATCATCACCGCCACCGCGATCTGCTTGCCGCCCGCCTTGCCGTAGGAGGTGAACCAGGCGAGGGGCGGGATGTTGTTGTTCACGCCGCGCTGGGCGGTGCCCGTCTTGCCGCCGACCTCGGCGCCCGCCAGCTGCGCGGGCTTGCCCCCGCCCTCGGTGGCGACGGTGCGCATGGCGTCCTGGAGCATCGAGGCGGTCTTCGGGTTCAGGACCTGCTCGACCTTGGGCTCCTTGAGGCTCTCCAGCACCGTGCCGCCGGAGTCGGTCACCTCCGCGACCATGTGCGGGGCGACGAGCTTGCCGCCGTTCTCGATGGCGGCGGTCACCATGGCCATCTGGAGCGGGGTGGCCTGGACGTCGAACTGGCCGATACCGGTCTGCGCGACCTGGTCGACGGACAGCTTCTTCGTCGGGTACTTGCTGGGCGGGTTGGTGCGGACCGGGGTGTCGATCTGCGTGTTGAAGCCGAGCTTCTCGGCCATGGCCCGCATCTTGTCCTGGCCGAGCTTGGAGGCCAGCTCCGCGAAGACGTTGTTGCAGGACAGCCGGAGGGCGGTGCGGGGAGAGGCGTTGTTGCAGGCCTCGTCGCCCGCCTCGCTGGGCAGCTTGGTGCGGGTGCCGGGGATCGTGTAGTTGCCGGGGACGCCGGTCGGCTGGTCGATGTTCGTGACCAGCCCGTTCTCGATCGCGGCGGCCAGGGTGACCAGCTTGAAGGTGGAGCCGGGGGCCTGGGGCTTGCGCAGGGCCACATTCTCCATGGCCTTGCCCTTGTCGGCGGAGAGCTCGTCCCAGGCGGCCTGGTCACCGGCCCCCGAGATGCGGCCCGGGTCGTAGGAGGGGTTGTTGACCACGGCGAGGATCTCGCCGGTCGCCGGGTCGATGGCCACGGCGGCGCCCTGCTTGCCGTCGAGGGCGTCGTAGGCGGCCTTCTGGACGTCCTTGTCGATGGTGGTCAGGACGTTGCCCGGGGCGGCCCGCTTGTTGGTGAGGATGTCCATCACCGTCTTCAGCCGGCTGTCCGAGCCGTTGAGCACGTTCTTGTAGACGCCCTCCAGCATGCTCGTACCGAAGGCCTGGGAGCTGTAGCCGGTGATCGGCGCGTAGAGGGGGCCGTCGGTGTAGGTGCGCTTGTACCCGAAGTCCTTGCCCCCCGTCTTCGTCGATCCGGTGATCGCCGTCCCGCCCACGATGATGTTGCCCAGCGGGTTCTCGTACTGCCCGATGAGGTTGCGGCGGTTGTTCTTGTTGTCTGCGAGGGCCTGGCCTTGGTACGCCTGCACCCAGGTGACCCGCACCAAGAGGGCCAGCACCAGAAGCAGACAGAAGACCGACGCACGCCTGATCGTCTTGTTCATCCCCCAGAAGGACGTTCCACGGGCCCCGGGCGTTCCGCTCTGCCCCGATTGTGGCGGGGTTCTCAGGATTTCCTCATGAGGAAGCCCCCTTCGTAGGCGGCGATGACCGCCTGGGTGCGGTCGCGGGAGCCCGTCTTGGCGAGGACGGCGGCCACGTGCGTCTTGACGGTCTGCGGGCCGACGCCGAGGTGCTCGCTCATCTCGTGGTTGGACAGTCCGGTGGCCATCAGGCGCAGGACGTCGGCCTCCCGGTCCGTGAGCCGGGCCGCCCACGCCGGGGCCGCGGGCGGGGCGGCCGCCGTGTGGGCGGCGGCGAGGGTGCGGACGGCCGCGGGGAAGAGCAGGGAGTCCCCGCGGGCGACGAGCCGGACCGCGCCGATCAGCTCGTCCGGGTCGGCGCGCTTGAGGAGGAAGCCGGACGCGCCCGCGCGCAGCGCGTCGTAGACGTAGGCGTCGTTCTCGAAGGTGGTGACGACCACGATCCTCGGCGGGTCGGCCCGGGTGGCGAGGATCTGCTCGGTGGCCCGGATGCCGTCGATCTCGGGCATCCGCACGTCCATCAGGACGACGTCGGGGGCGAGGGAGCGGACCAGGGAGACGGCCTCGGCGCCGGTGGCGGCCTCGCCGACGACCTCCAGGTCGGCTTCGGCGTCGAGGATGACGCGCAGGGCGGTGCGGACCATCCGTTCGTCGTCGGCGACGACCACGCGCAGCGGGGGGCGGCTCATCGCCCGCCTCCCGGGACCGGGGCGGCGGCGCCGAGCGGCAGGACGGCCCGCAGCCGCCAGGCGCCGCCGTGCGGTCCGGCTTCGACGCGGCCGCCGAGCAGGGCGGCCCGCTCGGCGGCGCCGCGCAGTCCGCGGCCGCCGGTGGTGCGCCGTGGGCCGGCGTCGGCGGCGGGCGGGTCCTGGGCGGGCGGGTTGGTCATGGTGATCTCCAGTTCGCGGTGGCCGTCGGGTGTGTGGACGCGGATGAGCAGGGTGACGGGGCCGTTGCCGTGGCGCAGGGCGTTGCTCAGGCCCTCCTGGACGATCCGGTACGCCTCGCGGGAGGTGATCGCCGGGAGCTGCGACCAGTCCCCGGCCGGGCCGGGGTCCTGGTCGGCGGTGAGGACGGTGCCGCCGGCCCGGGTGCGGGCCAGCAGCCCGTCGAGGTCGCCGGCCAGGGTCGGGGCGGGCATGGCGTCGGCCCGGGCCGGGTCGCCGTCGCGCAGGAGGCCGAGGACGGCGTCGAGCTCGCCGACGGTGCGCCGGGTGGTCTCCTCGATCGCGGCGAGCGCCTCGCGGACGAACTCCGGGTCGCGGTCGAGGACCCGCCGGGCCGCCCCCGCCTGGAGGGTGACGGCGCTCAGCGCGTGGCCGACGGCGTCGTGCAGCTCGCGGGCCAGCCGGTTGCGCACGGCGAGGTCGGCGGCGCGTTCCTCGGCGGCGGCCAGCCGGTCGGCGGCGGTCGGCCCGAGGAGCACGGGCGCGAGCCGGGCCAGCAGCGCCCCCGCCCCGGCGCAGACGGCGGCGAGCGCGGTCAGCAGCGCGACCCCGATCAGCGGGGCGACGTACCGATCCGCCTCCGCGCCGAACCAGCCCGCGCCCCACAGCGAGGCCCGCAGGGCCCCGGAGAACGGCATCACGATCAGCACCATGCCCAGGGGCGGCACCGCCAGGCTCATCCCGCTGACCAACGCCCCGATGCCCAGGTGCAGGGTCCACCAGGCGGAGGCGCGCCAGCGGGCCCCCCAGGACCGGGCCGGACCGTCCGCGAGCAGGTCCCCCGGCACCCCGGTCAGCACCCGTACGGCCGTCGCCGACAGGGGCCGGACCAGCCCGAACACCCCGGTCACCGCGATCAGGGGCAGGGAGGCCGCGTACGAGAGCAGGGTCAGCGGGAGGGAGGCCAGGACGTTGACCCCTCCGGCCGCCGCGCCGACGCCGACCTGGGCGAGCAGCAGGTACGGCATGAGCAGGGCCCCGCCGAGTATCAGGTGCACCCACCGCAGCCGGGCCCGCGCCCCGACCAGCGCCCCGGCCCCCCGCCGCAGCGCCGCCCCCGGCCCGGCCGGCCGGCCTCCCCCGGACCCGCGCACGCCGGTCCCCCCTCCCCCGTCCATGCCACTCCCCCGCCGGCTCCCCGGCCCTCCGGCGCTCCCGGCCCCCGCCGGGCCGCCCGGCCGCGGCTCCGGCTGACCCCCTCCGCGCCGGCTCAGCGCTCCGCGCGGGCGCGGAGGAAGCGGACGAGGACGGCCCCGGCCAGCAGCCCGGTGATCATCTGGTCAGCGTAGGTCAAGAAGAAGGCGGGGGTGGACGGTTCGCCCTCGCCCAGGTTCATGCCCAGGACGGCTGTCAGGGTCCACGCCCCCCAGCTCAGCGCGGCGGAGGAGCCGATCCAGGTCAGGGCCAGCGGCCACCCCGCCCCGGGCGCCCCGCCCCGGGCCAGCAGCACCGCCCCCGCCGCAGCGGCGAGGGCGCATATCGCGTGCGCCCCGGAGACCACGCCGGTCTCCGCCGAGTACGCCGCCGCCCGCTCCGCAGGCAGTCCGGCGGCGCCGCCGAAGGCCCAGTACACCTGTACCGCCGCCGCCACCGCGCCCGCCAGTGCCGCGGCTCCCGCCACCACCCCCGTGGGTGACGGGAGCCCCGGCCCGAGCGCGCCCTGCCAGCACCGGCCCCAGCGCTGCCGCGCGTAGGGGACGAACAGCCCGGTCAGAGCGATGGCCTGGATGATGAAGCCGGTGTAGACCACGGCGAACACCCAGGGGTCGAGGAAGGGCTCGCGGGCCGCCCTGGCCGCCTCGTCGGCGCCCATGCCCAGGGCCTTGACGAGGAGCTGGGCCGGGTACCCGAGGACGATCGGGGTGAGCAGCCCGGTGGCGACGAAGACCGGCACGGTCAGCAGCCACCCGGGGACCCGTCTGCCCCAGGGCCGGGTGAGCACCAGCACGAGCAGGATCACGCAGGCGTCCATGGCGACCGTGATCGCGTTGCCCACGGTCAGGGCCGCCCCGGCCCTCAGCAGGACGCTGTCCTCCGGTATCCCGATCCGGCTCCCGCCCAGCCAGGCCGCCTTCAGGGTCAGGTACGGCAGGGTGGCGGTCAGGGCGGTGGCCCGCAGGATCCGCCGCACGGTCCCCGGTCCGGGGACCGGCGGCGTCGTCGTGCTCGTCGTGCTCGTCGTGCTCGTCGTGCTCGTCGTGCTCGTCGCGTGCGTCGCGTGGACGGCTCGTGTGCTCATGGGTCAACGGTCCCGTGCGCGGCGCCGCGCCACCTCCCCCGCGAAGGTGAACCGCCTCCCCCGCACGGGGGAGGAACCCCCGCCCCCGCCGCCTCACATGCGCCGTGTCACCACCGTCAGGCGGTCCCGCGCCTCGAACAGCGCGGACTTGATCGTCCGCTCGTGGTCCTCCGTCAGCCGTGCCACGGGCACCGAGCAGCTCACCGCGTCCCGGGCGGGCGTGCGGTACGGGACGGCCACCCCGAAGCAGCGCAGCCCGAGCGTGTTCTCCTCCCGGTCGACCGCGTACCCCTGTTCCCGGACCAGCGCCAGTTCCTCCACCAGCCGCTCCCGGTCGGTGATGGTGTGCTCGGTGACGGCCTCCAGCCGCCTCGGGAGCATCCTGCGCACCTCGTCGTCGGTGTGCGTGGCCAGCAGTGCCTTGCCCAGGGCGGTCGAGTGGACGGGCAGCCGCCGCCCGACGCGGGTGAAGGGGCGCAGGTAGTGCCGGGAGGGCCGGGTGGCGAGGTAGACGACGCTGGTCCCGTCGAGCCGGGCCAGGTGGATGGTCTCGGTCGTGTCGTCGGAGAGCCGGTCCAGGCTGGGCCGGGCCGCCGCGACCACCTCGTCGCCGTCGATGTAGGAGCTGCCGACGAGCAGGGCCCGTACGCCGATGCCGTAGCGCGTGCCGGTGGCGTCCGTCTCGACCCAGCCCAGGTTCACCAGGGTGCGCAGCAGCATGTAGAGGCTGGACTTGGGCAGGGAGAGGTCGCTCTGGATGTCGGCGAGGCTGTGCAGTCCGGGGTGGGCCGCGAAGTGCTCCAGCAGCAGGACCGTGCGTACGGCCGACTTCACCGGCGGCGCCGCCGCGGGCGGTCCCGGCTCGGCCGGTGCGGGAGGAGGACCGGCCGTCCCGGCCGTCTCTGCTGTCGTCATGCTCCTGCTTCCCCTCTGATCGGCTCTGATCGCCTCTTGTCACCCGGTGGACGCGGAACCTAGAGTCCGCAGCAGAAGTGATCATTCATCCACCAGAACGGCGTTCAGAATACTGAACGATCCGAGGAGGAGCGGGCCATGACGGCGAATCCAGTCTGGAGTGTGGACCCCCGTACCGGGAAGCAGCGCGAACGGGTTGCGGTGGAAGCCACAGCCCCGGACGTGGACCGGGCCGTACGCGCGGCCCACGCCACCCGCGGCGCCCTCGCGGACGCGGCCGTCCGCGCCGCCTTCCTGCGGGCCGCCGCCGACCTGCTCGACGGGGCCGCCCCGCAGGTCGTGGCGAGCGCGGACGCCGAGACTGCGCTGGGCGGCGCCCGGCTCACCGGCGAGCTCGCCCGCACCACCGGCCAGCTGCGCGCCTTCGCCGACGTGGTCGAGGAGGGCGCCTACCTCGACGTCCGCATCGACCGGGCCGACCCCTCCCTCACCCCGCCGCGCCCCGAGCTGCGCCGCTACAAGGTGCCGCTGGGCGTGGTCGCCGTGTACGCCGCCTCCAACTTCCCGCTGGCCTTCTCCGTGCCCGGCGGGGACACCGCGAGCGCCCTCGCCGCCGGCTGCCCGGTGGTGGTCAAGGCCCACCCGGACCATCCGGCCACCTCCGAGCTGTGCGGGGAGCTGCTGCGCCGGGCGGCCGTGGCGAGCGGGCTGCCGGCGGACGTGGTGACGGTGGTCCACGGGTTCGACGCCGGCCTGGAGCTGATCCGCCACCCGCTGGTCTCCGCCGCCGGGTTCACCGGTTCCGTACGGGGCGGACGGGCGCTGTTCGACGCGGCCGCCGCCCGGCCGGTGCCCATCCCCTTCCACGGCGAGCTCGGCTCCCTCAACCCCGTCGTGGTCACCCCGGCGGCCGCCGCCGAGCGCGCCGAGGAGATCGGCTCCGGACTCGCCGCCTCCGTCACCCTGGGCGTCGGCCAGTTCTGCGTGAAGCCCGGCCTGGTCCTGGTGCCGGAGGGCGCGGACGGCGACCGGCTCGCCGCCGCCCTCGCCAAGCAGCTCGAACAGACCGGAGCGGGGGTGCTGCTCGACCACCGGATGCGGGACGCCTTCGTCGCCGGCGTCCGCGAGCGGGCCGCCCTCCCCGGGGTCACCGCCCCCGTCCCGCCCGGCGCGGGCGGGGAGCACACCGTCACGGCGGGCCACCTGGACGTCGCGGCGGCGCGGCTCCTGGAGGGGGGCCCGTACGAGCTGCTCCTGGAGGAGTGCTTCGGGCCGGTCACCGTCGTCGTCCGCTACCGCGGCGCGGACGAGGCCGCCGCCGTGCTGGCCCGGCTCGCCGGGAACCTGAGCGCCACCCTCCAGCTGTCGCGGGCCGAGACCGAAGGCGCGCCCGGCCCGGCCGCCGCGCTGATCGCGCAGGTCACGGAGCTCGCCGGGCGGATCGTGGTGAACGGCTGGCCCACCGGGGTCGCGGTGGCCCCCGCCCAGCACCACGGCGGCCCCTACCCGGCCGCCACCTCGCACTCCACCTCCGTCGGCGGCACGGCGATCGAGCGCTGGCTGCGCCCCGTGGCGTACCAGTCGGTGCCCGAGGCGCTGCTCCCGCCCGAGCTGCGCGAGGACAACCCGCTGGGCCTGCCGCGCCGGGTCACCGGCGCCTGAGACCGGCTCCGGTAAATCCGTTGCCGCCCCGCCCGCGGACGGGCAGGCTGCGCCCCATGGGCAGGCCACAGGGATTCTCGTACGGGGTGCACGGCGACGGCACGGTCGTCATCACGCACCGGGGCCGCGCCGCGGGCACCCTGCGGGGCGGGCGGGCCGAGAAGTTCCTCGCCGAGGTGGAGTCCGGCGACGCCCAGCTGGTGATGGCCCGCTGGACCGGCTCCTACAAGTTCGGCAACGAGCGCACGGCCCGCGCCCACCCGCGCAACCGGCGCTGAAATCCCGCCGAGGGTAAGGGAACGGCAAAGCGGCGCCGGTCGTTCTCCCGGCATGACCGCTATGACCCCTGGTTCCAACCTTCCGCTCAACACCACCCGCGTGACGGTGGACGTGGCCGCTCCGGTGCGGCTCGACGTGTCGGGCCTGCTGCTCGCGGCGGACGGCAAGGTGCGCTCCGACGCCGACTTCATCTTCTACAACCAGCCCTCCGGACCCGGCGTCAGCCACCGGTCCGGCGGCGGGTCGGCGCCGGACTCGATCACCGTGGACACCGGCGCGCTGCCGCCCGGCATCGAGCGGATCGTGGTCACGGCCAGCCCCGACGCCCCGGGGCAGAGCTTCCAGGGCATCGAGCCCACCGCCACCGTGCGGGACGCGGCCGGCGGTGCGGTGATCGCCACCTTCACCCCGCCCCGGCTCGGGACGGAGACCGCCCTGGTGGTGGTCGAGGTCTACCGGCGCGGCGGCGTCTGGAAGGTGCGCGCGGTCGGCCAGGGGTACGCGAACGGGCTCGCGGGCATCGCCACCGACTTCGGGGTCTCCGTGGACGAGGAACCGGCCGCCCCCGCGGCGGTGGCTCCGCCGGCCCAGGCCCCCGTCGCACCCGTGCCCGCCGCCGCCCCGCCCATGCCGGCGGCGCCCCCGGCCGCCCCTTCCGCCCCTTCCGCCCCGGGGAAGATCAACCTGGACAAGGGCCGGGTCAGCCTGCGGAAGAACCAGACGGTCTCCCTCGTCAAGGGCGGGCGCCCGCTGCTGTCGCAGGTGAAGATGGGTCTGGGCTGGGAGCCCGCGTTCGGCGGCCGCGACATCGACCTCGACGCGTCCGTCATCGCCTACGGCCCGCAGCGCAACTTCGTCGACGCCTGTTACTTCGGCAAGCTGTCCATCCTGAACGGCTCGGTCAAGCACTCGGGGGACAACCTGACGGGCGAGGGCTCCGGGGACGACGAGGTGATCGTCGTGGACCTCGGCCGGCTGCCCGCGGAGGTCAGCGGCCTGGTCTTCACGGTCAACTCCTTCTCCGGCCAGAAGTTCACGGAGGTCGCCAAGGCCTACTGCCGGCTCATCGACGCGGCGACCGACGAGGAGCTGGTGCGCTTCGACCTGACCGGCGCCGAGCCGCAGACCGGCGTGATGATGGCCAAGCTGATCAAGCAGTTCTCCGGGGAATGGGAGATGACCGCCCTGGGAGACTTTGTGAAGTCCCGCACAGTGCGCGGCATGGTCCAGCCGGCCTCCCAGGCACTCTGAGCAGGTCGGCGGGCATATGCGGCCGGCGGTCACCCGGGCCGGCACGGCCCGGGTGAGCGATGCCACGCGTAATCCGGGGGTGGCTGTCAGTGCTCGCCCGTAGCCTTGGAGGCATGCAGACTTCACTCCAGCCCGCGGGTCCCGCGCGCCCGTCCGCCGCCGAGGCGAACGAGGCGATACGGCGACTCGTCGAGACCCGGGCGGACGGGGAGTGGCCCTCGGAGGCGTACGAGTTCCTCCTGGAGGAGTGGGCCGCGGCCTCCCGCGCGGAGATGGCCCCGGCCCAGTAGCCCCCGGCCCGGCCCCGGCAGCCCCTCTGCCCCGGCAACCCCCCGGCCGGGGCGCCCCGGTCAGCGCGGGGAGCGCCGCCACGGGCCGGTGATCGCCAGCATGATGCCCGGGTCCTGGATGTTGGCGTACAGGGTGCGCCCGTCCGGGGAGAAGCAGACCCCGGTGAACTCCGAGTACTCGGGCTTCTCGGCCGTACCGATGTTCAGCTCGTTGCGCGCCAGCGGGTAGAGCCGGCCGGACTCGGTGGCCCCCAGCAGGTGCTGCAGCCCGTTGCCGTCCTCGGCGATGACCAGTCCCCCGTACGGGGAGACGGTGATGTTGTCGGGACCGTCGTAGCCGCCCTCGGCGTCGGGAGCGGTGTTCACCCCGATGAGGACGACGAGGCGGATCGTGCGCCGCCCGGGGTCGTAGAACCACACCTGGCCGTCGTGCGCCGCGCCCGGGCTCTCCGCGCGCGCGTACGAGGAGACGAAATAGGCGCCGCCGTCCGCCCACCACATGCCCTCCAGCTTGCGCGCCCGGGTCACGGCGCCCGCCGCGAACTGCTTGCGCACGGACAGGCTCCGCGCGTCGCGGTCGGTCACCTCCGCCCAGTCGACCCCGTACACGGTGCCGGTCTTCGTGGCGCGGGAGAGGTCGTCCACGAACTGCCCTGCCTTGTCGAAGCACTTGGCGGCCGCCAGCACCCCGGCGTCGGCGGCGAGGGTGCGCAGCCTGCCCCGTCCGTGCCGGAAGCCCTCCGGCGGGGTCCAGCGGTAGAGCAGCCCGTTGGGACCGGAGGCGTCCTCGGTCAGGTAGGCGTGGCCCTGGCGCGGGTCGACGACGACGGCCTCGTGGGCGTACCGCCCGAAGGCCTTGACCGGCCGCGGGTCGCGGCCCGCCCGCCGGTCGTGGGGGTCCACCTCGAAGACGTAGCCGTGGTCCTTGGTCATGCCGTTCCTGCCGGCCAGGTCCTCGGTCTCCTCGCAGGTCAGCCAGGTGCCCCACGGGGTGGCGCCGCCCGCGCAGTTGGTCGAGGTGCCGGCGATGCCCACCCATTCGGCGACCTCTCCGCCGCGCCGGACCTCCACGACCGTGCACCCGCCGGACGCCGCGGGGTCGTAGACGAGGCCCTCGGCGAGCGGGACGGGGTGGACCCAGTTCGCCCGCGGCCCCTTCAGCTCGTGGTTGTTGACGAGGAGGGTGACGCCGCGGGGCCCCTCGAAGGCGGCCGTGCCGTCGTGGTGGGACGGGGTGCTCTCGCCGGAGTCTAGGGTGGTGACACCGCTGTGGGTGATCACGCGGTAGCGGAACCCGGCCGGCAGGGCGAGCAGTCCGGCGGGGTCCGGCAGGAGCGGGCCGTAGCCGGGGGCCTGCGGCCGGCCGGGCCCCTCGCCCGTGCCGGCGGCGCCGGGCACCGGGTCGTCGGCGGCCAGCGCACCGGGCGCGGTGGCGAGGGCGCCGACCGTTCCGGTGAGGGCGACGCCCGCACCGGCGAGGGCGGTGCGGGCGGTGAAGTCTCTGCGGCTGAGGGGCATCGGGTCTCCTGGGGTGGGGAGGTGGTGCGCCTGGCGTACGGTCGTCGGCGCACACGCTCCCGGCCGTACGTGAACGGCGGCTGACCTACCCGCGAACACCGACCGGCCCCTTGCCGCCGGGCGGAATGGCGAACTCCGGCCGCCGAAAAGGCCTGTTGCCGCCCCCGCCCCGCGCCCTGCGGCGGCCCGCCCCTGGTCAGGACCGGCGGGACCGGGCCTTGAACGCGGCCTTGCGGGCCTCCTTCGCGGCCTTCCTGTCCGGATGCAGCCGGCCCATGGCCTCCAGTACGGAGGCGGTCGCCGGGTGCTCGACCCGCCACACCCGGTCGAAGAATCCGGCGTGGTGCTCCGTCAGGCTCCGCATGAGCAGCGGCAGCTCCTCGGTCTCGCCGTCCGCGGCGAGCTGCGCGGCGATGGTGTCCACCGTCAGCCAGAACACCATCTCCTGGTCCGGCGCCGGTACGTCCGCCGCCCCGTGCTCCGCGAGCCAGACCCGGGCCAGCCCGCCCAGCTGCGGGTCGTCCAGCACGGCCCGCACCGCCGGCTCGGCCTCCGGCCCGGCGGGGGTGAGGGCCTGCTGGCAGCGCAGCCGGCGCAGCGGTGCGGCCTCGTCATCGCCGCGGGCGGCGGCCAGCAGCTCGGCGACGGCGACGGGCAGCTCCCGGCCGGCCAGCCACTGCTCGATCTCGGCCTGTGCGGCGTCCTCCGGGTAGAAGGAGACGGCGTCGAGCAGCGCGTCGGCGCCCTTGCCGGCCAGCTCGCCGACGGCGGGGGCCTCGACCCCGGCCTCCAGCATGCGGGCGCGGACGCCGTACAGGCCGAGCGGGGTCAGCCGGACCATCCCGTACCGGGTGATGTCCTCGTCGTCCTCCGTCCGGTCCGGGCCGCCGGTGACGGCGTCCGCGTCGACGAGGTCCTCGGCCTCCGCCATCAGGGCCTCGTCGACGGGGTGGTAGTCGACGAGCCCGATGGGCTGCAGCTGACGGAACTGGTCGTCGAGGCGCATCATCGCGTCCGAGACCTGCTCCAGGACGGCGTCGGACGGGTCGCCCATGTCATCCGTCATGATCATGGAGGCGGCAAGCACGGGCAGCGGGACCCGGCCGTCACCCGGGGCGCCCTCGGAGACGCTGAGCAGGTAGAGGTTGGCGAGGACCCCGTCGAGGAAGTCCGCCTCGCGCCGGGGGTTCCAGTCGAGCCGGTCGAAGTCGATCTCGCCGCCCGCGTCCAGGGCGTCGACGAGGTCGTCCAGGTCGGGTACGGCGGCGTCCGCGAGGACGGTGTCCAGGGCCGCCAGCCACAGGTCGAGCACGTCGGCGGGCGCACCGCCGGCCAGCAGGGGCAGGTCCTCGCCGGGCGCGGCGGTGCCGTACTCGGGCTCGCCTCCGTCCGCGCCGTCGCCGCTGTCCTCCTCGGGCTCCGTCACGTCGACCAGGCCGGTGTCCACGGCCACCCGCCAGGCCTGGCCCGCGTACACGGGCGAGTCCTCGTCGGCGGGGTCGAGGCCGAGGACCTCGGCGGCCTCGGGCAGCTGGTCGGCGACGAGTTCACCGCCGACGTCGACCCGGGTGTCGGGGCCGGCCCAGCGGGCGAGGCGTACGGCGCGGGCGAACAGCGGGGCGACGAGGGCGTCGCGGGCCAGCTCCGCATCGGAGTGCAGCCGTACCGGCGGCAGCGTGGAGTGCGGCTCTGCGGACATGGGGTGGTTCTCCTCGGACGGACGGGCGCGGTGACGGAGGGTCCGTCAGACCGGTTGCGGCGATCCAGCGTAGACGCATCCGGGGCCGCCCCGGCGGAGCGGAACCGTCAGTTCATCCGACAGTCCGCTGTCGTATTTCCTGGAGACCTTGACAACTTCGCTGATCAACCAGGAGATTGACGCGCGTAGACGTTAAGGGACCGTCAAATCCCACCCCCCTCATCCTCCACACAACGGAGTCCCCTCCCATGCGCTCATCGCATCCCCGTTCCGCCGCCGTCGCCGCCCTCGTCGCCGCCGCGCTGGCCTCCGGCCTGCTCGCGGGCACGGCCGACGCGGCCGAAGGCGCCGTGTCCGCCGATCCGGTACGCATCCACGACATCCAGGGCACCACCCGGATATCCCCGCTCAACGGCAAGGCCGTCACCGACGTCCAGGGCATCGTCACGGGCGTGCGCACCTACGGCTCCCGCGGTTTCTGGATCCAGGACCCCGAGGCCGACGACAACCCCGCCACCAGCGAGGGCATCTTCGTCTTCACGAACTCCGTCCCGACCGTGGCGGTCGGCGACGCCGTCAAGGTCTCGGGCACGGTCGGCGAGTACGTCCCGGGCGGGGCCGCGTCCGGCAACCAGTCGGTCACCCAGATCTCCAAGCCCGCCGTGACCGTGCTGTCCTCGGGCAACGCGCTGCCCGAGGCGACCGTCGTCAACGAGTACTCCGTCCCGGCGGAGTACGCCCCGGCGGGCGACCCGGCCGCCGGCGGCAGCATCAACGGCCTGGCCCTGGAGCCCTCGCGCTACGCCCTGGACTACTACGAGTCCCTGGAGGGCATGAACGTCCGCATCGGCAACTCCCGCGTGGTCGGCGCCACCGACCCGTACGCGGAGATGTGGGTGACGGTGAAGGGCTGGGAGAACACCGTCAAGCGCGGCGGCACCCTCTACGGCTCGTACGAGTCCCAGAACACCGGCCGCCTCCAGGTCCAGCAGCTCGCGCCGCTCGCGCAGCAGCCCTTCCCGGTGGCCAACGTCGGCGACCGGCTGACCGGCACCACCGAGGGCCCGCTGGACTTCAACCAGTTCGGCGGCTACACCCTGGCGGCCCGCACCCTCGGCACGGTCAAGGCGGGCACCCTCGCCCCCGAGAAGACCAAGGCCCAGTCGCCGGGCGAGCTCGCGGTGGCCACGTACAACGTGGAGAACCTCGACCCGACGGACCCGCAGGAGAAGTTCGACAACCTGGCCAAGGCGGTCGTGCAGAACCTGGCCTCCCCCGACATCGTGGCCCTGGAGGAGATCCAGGACGACAACGGCGCCAAGAACGACGGCACCGTCTCGGCCGAGGAGACCGTCAAGAAGTTCACCGCGGCCATCGCGGCGGCTGGCGGCCCGGCCTACCAGTGGCGGTCGATCAGCCCCGAGAACAACAAGGACGGCGGCGAGCCCGGCGGCAACATCCGCCAGGTGTTCCTCTTCAACCCCGACCGGGTCTCCTTCACCGACCGCGCGGCGGGCGACGCGCTGACCGCGACCGGCGTGGCCAAGGAGAACGGCAAGGCCGCCCTGACCCACTCCCCCGGCCGGATCGACCCGGCGAACCCGGCGTGGGCCGACAGCCGCAAGCCGCTGGCCGGCGAGTTCGTCTTCCGCGGCCGCACGGTCTTCGTGATCGCCAACCACTTCAGCTCCAAGGGCGGCGACGAGGGCCTGACCTCGCAGCACCAGCCGCCGGTGCGCAAGTCGGAGGCCAAGCGGCTGCTCCAGGCGCAGGCGGTGAACTCCTTCGTCAAGGAGATCCTCGCGGCCGACAAGAACGCGGACGTCCTGGCCCTCGGCGACATCAACGACTTCGAGTTCTCGAACACGGCGAAGGCGCTGGAGGACGGCGGGGCGCTGTACTCCGCGATCAAGTCGCTGCCGAAGGCGGAACGGTACTCCTACGTCTACCAGGGCAACGCCCAGGTCCTGGACCAGATCCTGGTCAGCCCGGCGATCAAGAACTACGCCTACGACAGCGTGCACATCAACGCGGAGTTCTCGGTCCAGAACAGCGACCACGACCCGCAGGTCCTGCGCTTCCGCCCGTAACACCCCTGGGGAGGGGCCCGGCCGCCACCGCGGCCCGGCCCCTCCGCCGCACCCCGAGGCCGGGGACTTTCGGCCCTGGCGTGACGCTGGCCACAACCGCGCCCACATGGGCCGGTTGTGGTGTTGAGTGTCCCCCACGTCCGATCTTGTCCGTCTTGTACCCGCCCGTACCTGGAGGCCGCGTGTTCCCCTCCATCTCCCTCGCGCAGGAAATCGGCCTGGCCGTCCTGTTCGTGGCCGCCCTCGTCTGGGTGCTCGGCCTGGGCCACATGCTGTGGGACAGCCGCTTCCACCACCCGGAGCCGGACGCCTACGAGGGCCTGCCGGTCATCCCGTCCCAGCGCACGGCGTCCGGGCACCCGATGGAGTCGGTGGAACTGACCCAGGCGGAGCAGGAGGCCTTCGCGGGCCTGATCCGCACGATCCCCCTGCACTGAGGCGGCCCGCAGGCGGTCACCGCGACCTCGGTTGCGGGCCCGGCCGGGCGCGCCGATAGTGGGAGGGACAGCCGCGCCCAGGCCGACGGTCAGCCGGCAGTCCGCCTTCGCGGCGCCGGAGCGTGGAGCCGACCCGCCGCTGCCGCGCTGTCGCCCCCCTTCCCACCTCCTCCGCAGTGCAGGAGGGAGTCTTCCCATGCGCAAGAACACTCCGGCACGCCGCTTCCTGACCTCGTCCGCGGTCTGTGCCGCCGGAGGCCTCATGCTGTTGCCCGCCCCCGCGGTCGCGCGGCCGGCGGCACCCGGCACCCCGGCGGGACCGGTCCAGGGCGTCTTCCAGATCGTCAACCTCCAGACCGACAAGTGCGCCACCGTCGCCGGCGGCACCCTGATCGACAACAACGTGCCGCTCGTGCAGTTCGACTGCGACACGGACCGCTCGCGCCGCTGGCTCATCACCAACTGGGACGGCGAGTCCTACCAGATCGTCAACCGCAAGACGGCGAAGTGCATGACCGTCGCGGGCGGGACCTCCACCGAGAACAACCTGAAGCTCGTCCAGTTCGACTGCGACTCGCACCCCTCGCGCCGCTGGCGCCTCGCCAACTGGGACGGCGAGTCCTACCAGATCGTCAACCAGCAGACCGACAAGTGCGCCACCGTCGCCGGGGGCACCGTGAGCGACAACAACCGCGAACTCGTCCAGTTCGACTGCGACACGCACCCCTCGCGCCGCTGGACGCTGCAGCCCGCGAGCTGACCGGTTCCGGACGCACGAGTGCCCTCCCGGAGGACCGGGAGGGCACTCGGCACTGACGGGCGGGACCGACGGCCCCGTAGGGGTCAGTTGTGGCTGTTCTGGTGTTTACGCAGGTCAGCGGCTCAGCTCGGGCCCTGGGCCGCATCCGGGCCGTCATCTGCTTCGGGTGCGGCCCGGAAGACGCGATCGACGGCGGCCCGGGTCCTGGTCTCGCTCGACGGCATCAGGTGCGTGTACGTGCGGAGCGTGAAACTCGGGTCGTGGTGGCCGAGGTATTCGCTCAGCCTTGATGCTCTCCCCCGCGTCCAGGAGGACCGACGCGTAGAAGTGCCGAAGGGCGTGCATTCCGTTCTCGCGCCCCGCTTCGACCCCAGCCTTACGCAGGGCCGGACGCCACACTCGTTCATTGAAGCGGTTTCGGTGGGGAGGCTTCGCATTCGGGCCCATGAAGAGAAGCTCTGCCGTGGCGGGTGATGTGCGCGGCTAGGACAAAGGCCACCGATTCCGGCAAGGGGACGTGCCGTTCCTTGCCGCCCTTCGGCGGGGCTCCGATCCCACCTACCGTCGACCCAGGTAAGCCGAGCAGACACGGGCCGTGGGGGGGGGGGGGGGGGGGTTTTTTTTTTGTGGTTTCCCCCCCACCCCACAAACCACCCCCCCCCCCCCCCCCCATCAGTGTGTGGGAAAAAG